>NZ_JANSJJ010000182.1:0-646 GCF_047502715.1 Synechococcus sp. H55.10 | reverse complement strand
GTGCTGCATGGTGTCGTAGATGGCCATACCGGCGTAGACGGAGCCGCCAGGAGAGTTGATGTAGAGGTAAATATCTTTCTCGGGGTCTTCGGATTCCAAGTAGAGCATCTGGGCCACGATCAGGTTGGCAATGTCGTCATCCACCTGGGTGCCCAGGAAGATGATCCGATCCCGCAATAGACGCGAGTAGATATCAAAGGCGCGCTCGCCGCGTGCAGATTGCTCGATAACGGTGGGAATCATGCCAGTCCAAGCGATGGGTTATTACTTTTTAGTGTAGTGTAAGCCACCGGACGTCTGCTCCGCCTAGGACGGTTTGCCGCCCCCGGGCCGTACTGTGTTGCTCGGAGCCGGCAGCCTGTAGCGTTGACAGATTGAGGCATAGCATGGATGTGATCCCAGGTGAACCCCTCGTGATTGCCAGCTTGCTGGGCCTGGCTCTGCTGGGGATTTTGATCCTGAACTTGGCAGAACGGGACTCGGGAGACGCCGACTAGGAGAGGACATGAGAAAGATTTAAGTTGACAAAATTAAACCTCCCTCTTTACAATCAGGATAGCGACGTTTCTGGGATGACACCATCGTCTACAGGCCTAGGAAACATCCCTATAACGCCAGCGACAGGGGTTAGCATCCCCGTGGGGGG
>NZ_JANSJJ010000181.1:0-2638 GCF_047502715.1 Synechococcus sp. H55.10 | reverse complement strand
GCTAACCGCTCGCCTCCCCTCTCCCACTGGGAGAGGGGCCAGGGGTGAGGGAAGTTGGATCCCCCCGAAGGGGAACCCCACCCTGGGCGTAGCAGCACTGGCCCGCCCCGTCGTCCCGGGTTTCCAATTTCTAGGGATCCCCCCGAAGGGGAACCACCATTCCAGGACGGACGCATCGTCAGCGAGCTGGGCGTTTCCAATTTCTAGGGATCCCCCCGAAGGGGAACCTCGAGGCCCAGTGGCGGACCGCTGCAATCCGGCTCCGTTTCCAATTTCTAGGGATCCCCCCGAAGGGGAACCTGAAACAACTGATCGGCGAATGGCTTGTCCCTGGGCTGTACGTTTCCAATTTCTAGGGATCCCCCCGAAGGGGAACCACGAAGCAGAGAAAATCTGCTTCGCGCTCAGCGACTTGTTTCCAATTTCTAGGGATCCCCCCGAAGGGGAACCTTCATGGTTTTTCTCCAACAAAGAAAGTGGGTTTCTAGTTTCCAATTTCTAGGGATCCCCCCGAAGGGGAACCTCGAGGCGGCGTTGCGTCTCTTCTCGTTGCTTCAGGTTTCCAATTTCTAGGGATCCCCCCGAAGGGGAACCGCGCAGCTCCTTGACTGTTCTGGCAACATCTTCACGTTTCCAATTTCTAGGGATCCCCCCGAAGGGGAACCCCCGTCTCTCGCGGATGAGCCTTTTGACAGTCCTTGTTGTTTCCAATTTCTAGGGATCCCCCCGAAGGGGAACCAAGTCTTTCTCGCACGTCTAGACGACGTGAAGGTGGAGTTTCCAATTTCTAGGGATCCCCCCGAAGGGGAACCCCACGGTATAAGCGACCGTGGCAGTGGTTAGGTCGATGTTTCCAATTTCTAGGGATCCCCCCGAAGGGGAACCAACGCCTTGCCAAGGTTGCTCAGTCCCAAAAATGGCGTTTCCAATTTCTAGGGATCCCCCCGAAGGGGAACCCTGCTCTTTAAATTCATTAGCGAAGAAGTCACTTATGTTTCCAATTTCTAGGGATCCCCCCGAAGGGGAACCGCTCTGGGTCGACGCCAAAGACCCCGTCCTGGCCTTCCGGTTTCCAATTTCTAGGGATCCCCCCGAAGGGGAACCCAGAAGGGTTCTTGGTGGAGCTGCAGCGGGAAGGAGACACTGTTTCCAATTTCTAGGGATCCCCCCGAAGGGGAACCCAGAAAAATATATCGGTCAGATTCTTGACTGCTCGGAAGGTTTCCAATTTCTAGGGATCCCCCCGAAGGGGAACCGCCGTTCTGACGGCCTTAAGTTCATGGCCACCTCGGAGTTTCCAATTTCTAGGGATCCCCCCGAAGGGGAACCCGTCCGGTAGGTCTCGGGGACGGGCTGGCGCAAGTGTTTCCAATTTCTAGGGATCCCCCCGAAGGGGAACCCGAGATCTACGAGGATGTCACCGTAACCATCGAGGTGGTTTCCAATTTCTAGGGATCCCCCCGAAGGGGAACCAAACAAGCTGCCTGAGTTGCGTGATCGACAGCTCGAACTCGTTTCCAATTTCTAGGGATCCCCCCGAAGGGGAACCTACAGGCCTGTTGCTAAGGTGTCGCTAGGTTATTACTGACGTTTCCAATTTCTAGGGATCCCCCCGAAGGGGAACCCCTCGAGGTCGGGAGCGTCCCCGTACGCTCCCAACCAGTTTCCAATTTCTAGGGATCCCCCCGAAGGGGAACCCAGGACGGCAAGAGAATCGTTCAGCGCCTCGCGTCTCGTTTCCAATTTCTAGGGATCCCCCCGAAGGGGAACCAGACCTGGCCCAAATCGAAAACGATAACACCAGGTTCATCAGTTTCCAATTTCTAGGGATCCCCCCGAAGGGGAACCGGCGCAGTAATCTGCGCTCTCCAGCAAAGACTTAATTGCGTTTCCAATTTCTAGGGATCCCCCCGAAGGGGAACCATCGTTCAGCGCCTCGCGTCTCCGCTCCAGCTCGGCCCGGTTTCCAATTTCTAGGGATCCCCCCGAAGGGGAACCTCTGCCGCCGCCGCCCCATTGGAAGGGGAATTTCGATTGTTTCCAATTTCTAGGGATCCCCCCGAAGGGGAACCAAAAGGCCGAGCGCCGTCGGGCCCGCTTTAACCGGGTTTCCAATTTCTAGGGATCCCCCCGAAGGGGAACCTGCGATGGTGGTGCGCACCTCGAGGATGGCATCGCGGTTGGTTTCCAATTTCTAGGGATCCCCCCGAAGGGGAACCTTACGACCTAGGCTCGTAAGGCTCTGGCGTCCCACCCGCCGAGGTTTCCAATTTCTAGGGATCCCCCCGAAGGGGAACTCCGATGACAGCGGCCCCCACTTTGACGTGGGGTCGTTGTGTTTCCAATTTCTAGGGATCCCCCCGAAGGGGAACCGCACATTTTTGGAGAAGACAGATGAGAAAACAACGGGTGTTTCCAATTTCTAGGGATCCCCCCGAAGGGGAACCCTTTGGAGCAGGTGCTGGCCCAGCCGCAGCTCTCCCCGTTTCCAATTTCTAGGGATCCCCCCGAAGGGGAACCAAACCCGAGAACGGGGTGGTGGTCGAGGCTCCTGCGATCGCCAATTTCTAGGGATCCCCCCGAAGGGGAACCAAACTCTACCCTTATTAAACCCAAGCGGGGCAAGGAATGCAAGACC
>NZ_JANSJJ010000180.1:0-648 GCF_047502715.1 Synechococcus sp. H55.10 | reverse complement strand
GTTGAGGGCAAACAACGAAGCACCATGGCTGGGCTGACCCTCTAGGCTGAGGACGGCTTCAGTGTAAGGATCCAGCCCAGCTCCTGCAGCCAGCCAAATCCAGGTGAGGATTGTCAGACCCACAACAGCCAAGCCCAATCCAAGCTTTGTCGCCCAGCGCCCTGCCAGCAGCGCTTGCAAAGCGTGGAGGAACGGTTGTGGACGCTGCGGGGAGGGAGAGCGAAGCGAGGTTCGCTCAAGCCCACACTCACCGTCACCAGAGGGGCGAGAACTGTCCGATCCAGCGATGTCTGAGAGGAAGGAAGGCACAGACAACCCTGAGAGAAACCGTTTCAATAGTTTACATTTCCATCAATACGATAGCTCAGGGGCCTCTTTCTGCCAACAATCTGTAACGGTATTTACTTTTTCTTAATTATTTGCTGAAGCCGTCTGAGGTTTAGGTTTCTCTGGGATGAGCCGGTGGGGAAACAGGCGCTGCATGGCTTCTGCCTGGGCCCAGGGATCGGTGTTGAGGCTGTGGATGACGTTGGCTCCTTGCAAGTAACTGCGGAGGCGATAGCCAACCTGCAGGTTCCCATAAATAACAACGGCTGCTACCTGCTCCCGCCGCCGCCCTAGCCAATCCACCACATAGTTGGGCAGAGG
>NZ_JANSJJ010000179.1:0-2646 GCF_047502715.1 Synechococcus sp. H55.10 | reverse complement strand
ATCCTGGGGCGTGGAATCAAATCCGCGTCCCAAATCGTTCCGTTTCCAATTTCTAGGGATCCCCCCGAAGGGGGAACAGGCAGTCAAAACGCAGCCCAGGGATCCCCGCGAGGTGGTGGCGGATCCCTGGAACACGATGACTACTTGACTAAACCTGACCACACCGTAGTCAGCCCTGAAAGCCTTACCCCGCAAAGGCTTGAGGGCAGCTTTGACTACTTGACTAACGGAAATGCAGAAGCAAATAAGACAGCGGATAGCGGGGCCCCCCAAGCGAGTCAACGCCCATCCTTGGCGTGGCTTTGTACGGAAAGCTGGGCGAGATTGCAGGGGAGCTGGGCGAGACGGATCTAGGGATCCCTGGATTCGAGCCTGCGTACACTCTCATCCTGGGCTGGCCGACCGGTTGCGGGCCAAGGCACAGGGAGAAGAGCCGCCTAAGCCTAACCTAAATCCACGTCAGATTGTCTTCTCTTACGCGACAGCCAAAAGCAAGAAGAAGGTGGTGGTGAAGCCGGACGGCAGCCTGCAGATCTTCAGAGCCGTTCATTAACAGGGGATTCCTTGCGGCTAGGCTGTTACAGCCGTCAGGGAGAATTGACTGGAAAAGTGGCCTCTGGCATATTACGGGACAACGTGCCAGGTCAAGTAAAATACAATGCACACGCCGAGCTGGAAGCCCCACCCCATCCTCAAATATGAGCGGAGAGACTGCTATCCCTATATAGCTCTCCCTACCCCTATCAGTCTGCAACTGAGAGGGCCAGAACTGCCCCCTCCCCCCAGAAAACCTGAGCCGCCTCAACTACCCCCTCGACCAGTCAAGCCGCAACTACCAGAGATCCCAACCCGTGTAATGGACAAGCTCCAGGCTGCCCTGTCAACTGGAGCTGGAGTTGCTGCCCTAATTGCGCTGATTATTGCTGAAGCGCCATTCTTTCTAATCTTGGCAGGGATTGCAGGCGTGGCTACCTTAGCCCAATTCTTATACGAATCCTGGACTTATGAAGAGAGAATGGAAGAATATGAGAGAAAAATGCGAAGTTATCCTCAAGAACAAAAAAGATATGAGGAGAGACTTGTCCTTTGGAGAAGAGAGTGCGATCGCATAGAGTCAGATTACAAACAACAAGTCGAAGAATATAGGCGCGAATATCAAAACAAGGTAGCTCAAATCATAAGGAACTGGGAAAATGGTCTGATATTTCAACCCCTAGATTTATGCCAACCTTTCTTAGGTCAGGGTGCTCGCGCAGGTAGGTATGATCGCCGGCTGAGAGAAGCCTTGATAATAAAGATGGAAAACCTTCCAGTTAAGTTTCTACCTGAACAATCCTCCCTAAAGGTTCCAGGATTTGATTTTCCGTATACGCCCGACATAGCAATACAAGTATCTAGTAACAATAGAACTCTACTTATCGATGTTGAAGTTGACGAACCTTGGTACCAGAACAATGGTCAGCGAGTACCACATCATGCACTAGATGACAATAGACATAGCCAGCGAGACGATTTCTTTGCAGAAAGCGGCTGGATAGTAGTTAGGTTTTCAGAAAGACAAGTAGCGATAGAAACAGAAAAATGTGCCAGCTTTGTCTGCTACCTTATTCAAGCTGTACTTACGCCAGGATTTAGGGATCCAGCTCTGTCTCTGCCGAGTGACCATAGAAGGTGGGACTCTCTCAGCGCTCTTGATGAAGAGAGAGACTTCGTTGAGTGAGGATTCCGTCCCGCTGACGCGAACGGTTGAGAGCTATTTAATGAGCTCCAAGACACGCACGCCAATCTTGACTTTTTCCGTCCAAGGCAACAAGGAAGAGGCTAGTTGGAAGTTTCCAATTTCTAGGGATCCCCCCGAAGGGGGAACCCGTCAGGCGGATCTGGCCCGGCACATTCTTGTCATGGATGTTTCCAATTTCTAGGGATCCCCCCGAAGGGGGAACTTAGTTCTAACTCAGAAGCTAAAGACAGCAATTAAGTCTTGTTTCCAATTTCTAGGGATCCCCCCGAAGGGGGAACTCCCGCCCGTGGGTGTTGGGGTGCTGGGTTCTGACCCGTTTCCAATTTCTAGGGATCCCCCCGAAGGGGGAACGCGAGGTAGCGGGCCAGCGTGGGCAGGAGCTCTTCGGTTTCCAATTTCTAGGGATCCCCCCGAAGGGGGAACCCGATGTCGAGGCCTACCGCAATGGGGATGATGTGGTGGCCGTTTCCAATTTCTAGGGATCCCCCCGAAGGGGGAACAATATCTTTGGGGATATCCTTTATCCCATGCAGAAAGGTTTCCAATTTCTAGGGATCCCCCCGAAGGGGGAACGGTGCCAAGGCCTTCTTCTTCGGTGTGGCGACCGAACAGGGTTTCCAATTTCTAGGGATCCCCCCGAAGGGGGAACATGATGAAGTGGTGGATGCGAGAACTCCACAGCCAGTTTCCAATTTCTAGGGATCCCCCCGAAGGGGGAACCTTCTTCGAACAAGCCAACTCCGGCCTGCCCATCTAGTTTCCAATTTCTAGGGATCCCCCCGAAGGGGGAACCTCAGGATCTCCTGACGGACGAGGTCGCCCCGCTGAAGTTTCCAATTTCTAGGGATCCCCCCGAAGGGGGAACACGGGGAAACCTATGCGGAAATCGTCGTCTATAAAGACGG
>NZ_JANSJJ010000178.1:0-652 GCF_047502715.1 Synechococcus sp. H55.10 | reverse complement strand
ACGGTCTCGTGGGCTCGGTTATGTGTAAATGTGACTGCCCCTGTAGCTAGTAGGTGGCCACAGTCCATTCTTAGCTTGCACCCAAAAAAGCTTCCGGGGGAGGATGACCAATGTCACCTGGCCGCCTGTTCCAGAAGATGTCCTATACTCTACCGACTTCGAGGCCTTTGGGAAAAGGGATGAAGAGGGTTTGCACAGAGGAGTTGACAGATCTCAACAGTTAAGGTTGGGCAGAGACGCTCGCCCTTTGTAAGTTGCCGGAAAAGCTTGACCCAATTGCGCCAGGGTCAGAACGGGATCGAGCGTGCAAGCCCAGTGCTAGCCTAGTAAAGCTGTGTTTTTGTACAAGCTATGCCTGTTCCCAAGAAGAAAACCTCCAAAGCCCGCAGTCGCAGGCGGTATGCTGTCTGGCTGGGCAAAGCCAAGCTGCAGGCCCAGCGGGCGATGACCATTGGGCGCGCCATTCTCAGCGGTCGCAACACCGGCTTCTACTACCCCAAAGCCAAGTCCGAAGAAGAGGAGGGAGAAGAATAAAGCCCGGCAGCAGGGATCCTGGTTTACATTGGGGTCAGGCTCCCTTGAGAGCTGTTCTGCTGCCTCCCGGTCTTGGTTGTTTAGCGACTGGCATGCGCTCGTTGACCTCTCTTACCTA
>NZ_JANSJJ010000177.1:0-654 GCF_047502715.1 Synechococcus sp. H55.10 | reverse complement strand
TCCTTGGGCTTGCGGCTGCTGATGTGGGATCCGGGGATAAAGCCGCGCAATCCCTCAATGCGCACCAGGGCGCCTCCGCGGTTGGTAGCAAAAATGGTTGCCCGCACCGTGGCGTCTTCTTTCTGTAGCTGCCGCACCCGCTCCCAGGCCCGCATGTACTCGATGCGGCGAATGGAGTGGGTCAGTTGCCCCTCTTCATTTTCTTCGGTGAGGATGAAAAACTCGCGGGTCTCTCCCGGCTGCAGCACCTCGTGCGGGTCTTCTACCCGGCTGATGGACATCTCCTGCAGAGGCAGGAAAGCAGCCGTCTTGGCCCCGATATCGATCAACGCGCCGCGCGGCTCCACCGAAAATACCGTGCCGGCCACAATTTCGCCGGGGCTGAAGTGATAGTCGTACTTGTCCAGTAGGGCAGCAAAGTCCTCGGTGGTAAAACCTACATCGGCAGCAGCGGTGAATCGACTCATAGGGGTGTAACAGCAGTTGGCGCGAATTAGAAGAGCAGTTGAACTTGGTAATGAACGGCTCCCATACTCGCTCACCCTCCCGGGCGGGACAGGCAATAGCTTGGGAAATACTATCGTAGCTTAAGAGGGCGACTTTTGTGGCAAACTTCCTGGCGATCCTGCCAAGCTAGAGGGAGATGGCCAGAGT
>NZ_JANSJJ010000176.1:0-654 GCF_047502715.1 Synechococcus sp. H55.10 | reverse complement strand
CCAGTCTTCCGGCATCAAGATCCGCTTCAAGTTGGGGTGTCCCTCGAAGATGATGCCGTACATGTCATAAGTCTCCCGCTCCTGCCAGTCCGCCGACTTCCAGATCCAGTACACCGAAGGCACCCGCGGATCTTGGCGGGGCAGCTTCACCTGGATCCGCACCTCCTGCGGCCGATCTGCCCCGTCCACCAGCTTGATCAGGTGATAGAGGCTGACCAGAGGTTGCCCCGCCCCCAGGTCGTAGCCGCACTGGCACTCCAGGTAATTGAAGCCATAGGCATAGAGGGCAGTACACACAGGTAAGAGAAAGTCCCGCTCCACCTCCAACAGCTCCACTCCGGCGGCATCTCTACCCAGGTACTGATGGTCAAAGCCATTATCGGCGAGGAACTGGGAGACCGGCCCCCGCTCCAGCGTCGCCAATGGTTCTGTCGGCTCGGCTGTCGAGGACGGCTTTTCCTGGGCTTTGTCCTCTGTCATCTCACATTCCTCCCTGCAGCGCTTTGAGCTGTTGCTCTGCTCGCTTGAAGTCGGCCGTTTGCAGTGCCGGTGGCACCGGCAGGCCAATAGCAGCGGCCAACTCCGGCGGCGGGGCTTGGCGAGTTTCGCTCTCCAAGTACTTGCCAGTGATGATCTCCGGCACCGGCTTGAGGT
>NZ_JANSJJ010000175.1:0-658 GCF_047502715.1 Synechococcus sp. H55.10 | reverse complement strand
CGATGATCGCATCCGTCGACCGCTCTCTCCGGGCCGGCCGGAGTCAGACGTCGAGATTGGCCACCTTCAGGGCGTTCTCGACGATGAACTCGCGCCGCGGCTCGACCACGTCGCCCATCAGGGTGGTGAAGACGTCGCCGGCCTCCTCCGCCGCGCCGATCCGCACCTGCAAGAGCGAGCGGTTGGCGGGATCGAGCGTGGTCTGCCAGAGCTGTTCGGGATTCATCTCGCCCAAGCCCTTGAAGCGCTGGATGGTGTACTTGGTGTTGGCCGGCAGGCTGCGCAGGACTTGCTCTTTCTCGGCCTCGTTGTAGCAGTAGCGCACATTGTTGCGGCCCCACTCAATCTTATAGAGGGGCGGGCAGGCAATGTAGACGTAGCCCTGCTCCAAGAGCGCCTTCTGATAGCGGTAAAAGAAGGTGAGCAGCAGGGTGCGGATGTGACTGCCATCCACATCGGCGTCAGTCATGAGGATGATGCGGTGGTAGCGCAGTTGGCTGGGATCGAACTCCTCGCCCTTGACCCCCAGGCCCAGCGCTGTAATCAGGGCCTGAATCTCGGCGTTTTTGTAGATCTTGGCGGGATCTGCCTTCTCGATGTTGAGGATCTTGCCCCGCAAAGGCAGCACCGCCTGAAACTGGCGATCCCGTCCCTGCTT
>NZ_JANSJJ010000174.1:0-2717 GCF_047502715.1 Synechococcus sp. H55.10 | reverse complement strand
CTCCCTCAGGGAGAGGGGCTGGGGGTGAGGGGATCCCTCAGGGAGAGGGGCTGGGGGTGAGGGGGTTCATGGATGGGCTCAAGCAGGGATCCTTGTATGTAGCAGCATCTGTGACCCCCCCTGCGGCCTAAACCTCAACCAGAGAGGATAACCCCGCTGCAATCTTAAGAACCCCTCTACTGAGCGCCGAGAGCCGCCAACAAGTCATCCGCCAACAACACCGCCGTATAGGCCAAGGCTTGCCGTTGCTCAGGAGACAAATCGCCAACGGGGGTCTGGGGATTGCTCAGGATACCCTGTAACACCTTGCTGGCTATGTATTCGCGCTTAGAAACCCCTGGGCTAGAGATGGTGGGGTTATCCAGAGAGAACTTCTGATGGTGCTCGAAGGGGAAAGCATATTCAGGGGCAACCGGCATCGCTCGACTCCAGATCGGGTCTCTACACTGTGCTTTGCCTATTTTCCCATCCTCTCTCGTCGGGAACTTCAAAAAAGCGGGGCCTCAAAAAAGACAGAACGGGTTATCGTATCAGACAGATCCCTGTGTGGGGAAAGGATCCGGGCTGCTCTCCCTTGGAAAGATTGCTATGCATTTGAGCGATTCTTTTCGACGCACCAAAATTGTCGCCACCATCGGCCCTGCCAGCTCAAATCCGGCCATTCTCAGAGAGATGATCCTGCAAGGGGCAACCACCCTTCGCCTCAACTTTTCCCATGGGGATCACGAGCTACACCGCCGCAGCATTCGCCTCATCCGCCAAACCGCGATGGATCTGGGCATCCAGGTCGCCATTTTGCAAGACCTGCAGGGGCCGAAAATCCGCTTGGGCAAGTTCGCCGAAGGCTCCATCACCCTCAAAGCCGGGGATCCCTTTGTGTTGACCAGCAAGCCTGTCTTGGGATCCCAAGAGCGCAGTTGGGTCACCTACGACAAGCTGGCCCAAGAAGTGCCCGAAGGAGCGACGATCCTCATCGATGACGGTCGAGTGGAGATGCGGGTGGAAGCCGTGGATCCTGCGGCGGGAGAACTCTTCTGCCGCACCATTGTCGGGGGGACTCTCTCCAACAGCAAAGGGGTCAACTTTCCCGGCGTGCGCCTGAGCATCCGCGCCGTGACCCAAAAGGACAAAGAAGATCTCTACTTCGGCCTCAACCAAGGCGTGGATTGGGTGGCCCTCAGTTTTGTGCGGGATCCCTCTGACGTGCTGGAGTTGCGCGAGCTCATCGCCTCGGCCAAGAGGCCTTCTGCGGGCTCAGCCGACAAGCGGGTACCCATCATCGTCAAGATCGAGAAACATGAGGCCATCCAGCAACTGCCCCAGATTTTGGCTCTCAGCGACGGTGTGATGGTGGCGCGGGGCGATCTGGGGGTGGAACTGCCCGCGGAAGAGGTGCCGATCCTACAGAAGCGGGTGATCGCCCTGGCCAACTCTCTGGGGATCCCGGTGATCACTGCCACCCAAATGCTGGACAGCATGGTTCACAGCCCCCGACCTACCCGTGCCGAGATCTCCGATGTGGCCAACGCCATCTTGGATGGTACCGATGCCGTCATGCTCTCCAACGAGACGGCGGTGGGCAAATACCCCGTCGAGGCAGTAGCAACCATGGCCCGCATTGCCGTGCGCACCGAGCGAGATTACTTTGACTTGACCTACGCCGACCGACGGCAACGCATTCGCGCCCTTGCCCTGCAGGAGCTGAGCCAAAACAACGGCAACAGCAATGGCGCCAGTCCTGCTGGAACGCGGCCCAAAACCCTGATCACCGACTCGATCAGCCGCGCCGTGGGGGAGATCGCCCAGGAGCTGGATGCCGTAGCCGTGATGACCCTGACCAAAACGGGGGCCACTGCTCGCAATGTCTCCAAGTTTCGCCCGCGCACTCCCATCCTGGCCGTAACTCCCCACGTGGAAGTAGCACGGCGGCTGCAGTTGGTTTGGGGGGTACATCCGCTGTTGGTGATGGATTTGGCCACAACCCGCCAGACCTTTCAAGCGGCCATTAGCTTGGCCCAGGAAGATGGCTTGCTCAAAGATGGCGACTTGGTGGTGCTCAGCGCAGGAACCCTGCCCGGTGTTGCGGGATCCACCGATCTGATCAAGGTCGATGTGGTGAAAGCGGTGGTGGCCCAGGGCAAAGGGTTTGGCAAAGGCACCGTCAGCGGCCCGGCCCGCATCTTGAGATCCAGCCTCGATGCCGGCAAAATCACCGCCGGCGACATCTTGGTTGCGCAGTCTACCGACGCCAACTATGTGGAGGCCATCAAACAGGCAGCCGGAGTGATCACCGAAGAAGAGGGAGCTTCCTCCCATGCGGCGGTCATCGGCCTGCGGCTGGGGGTGCCGGTGCTGGTGGGGGTCAAGGATGCCACACGCCTCATCCGGGATGGATCCATCGTCACTCTGGACGCAGAAAAAGGCATCGTGACTTCGGGAGCAGATGGCCTGGGCTTTTGAGGGAGAGCCATCAGTCCCGCGCTCTACCCAAAAGTGAGCGTCGGGATCCCTCGTGGCGGTTCTCAAAAGCAGGCTACGCCATAGCAACGAAACGTTTCTCTACATCGTTATTGCTACGCAACGCCGGCGCCTTCACACCAACAGCGCCGATCGCTATCCCTAACTCCCCTCTCCCTCAGGGAGAGGGGCTGGGGGTGAGGGGATCCCTCAGGGAGAGGGGCCGGGGGTGAGGGGATCCCTCAGGGAGAGGGGCTGGG
>NZ_JANSJJ010000173.1:0-35185 GCF_047502715.1 Synechococcus sp. H55.10 | reverse complement strand
TTGCGATACCGCGGGACAGGGGAACGGTGATGGTTTTCTACAACGTTGCTACTAATCAGCAACCGGGGCTGGGAACCAGCCTCGTGAGTCTTGGATGCTTCAGCTCTACTTCAGAGACCCGGTACACGGGATGGACTCCGTCCCGCTGCCGCGAACGATGAAGCAACTGGGGCAGAAGAAGAGACAAAAGCTCTGCTGTCAAGCGGGTGAGGAAACCCCACCCGCCTACGCGGTGGGGTAGTTCATATCCCTTCTTTGGCAAGAGAAGCTGGGCTGGGATCCAACATCACAAACAGAAACGACTCCAGCCCTGCCAGGTAGGTGAGCACCTGCTCCTGGGCCGCTTCCTGGTCGATCCGATGGGCTTGGGCCGCCTGCTCGATCAGGCCGGCCACCGCCACTGGCCCCTGCAACAGGGATCCCAGCCAGGCCATCTGGGGGGCTGGTATGGTCAGGCGCCCACGGCTGGCCCCCGGCCAGTTCATGGCAAACTCCAGCTTCTTGTCGTGGGCCTGGGCAAAGTTGTGGCGAAACTCGGCGTTGTCCATCAGGATGGGGTTGAGCTGCACCCTGCCCTCCAGCCAGTCGGCGTCGCTCCAGGGCAAGACCAGGGAAGAGCCGGGGTGCTCCGCCCAAAAGTCGATTAGGCGGTGGTTGGGGTAGATTAGCTCGTAGAAGTGGTTTTGCTCGGCAGGGGAAAGCTTGTCCAGCTCCGCCTGCAGCCAAGCCGGCATGGCCCTGTCTTTGAAGAGCAGCGTCGGATCCCAGTCGGCGTAGTCCACTAGGCAAACCAAGCCCAGCTCCGCCTCTTGAAGCAGGCGCAGGAGATCCGGGAGCAAAAACCCTTTGTCGCCGGGTAAGAGGTAGTTGGCGCGGATGTTGGTGTCGTCGCTGTAGATCTGGGGATCCCAGTGCAGGGCAGCGCGTAGCTCGTCAGAGGCCAGGCTGGCCATGAACTCCCGCACCCGCCGGCAGGCTTCGGGGGTGGGCAGCTCAAACAGGCCCAGCAGCCGAAACGCCTCCTGCAGGCGGAAGATCACCTGCCGCTGGTAGGCGTGGTGCAGGTTGGCCCGCAAGATCCCGTCCGGCTTGAGCACCCGCTTAAGTGCCTTCAAGCCCGCCACGGGATCCTCAAGCAGATAGAGCACGTCGTTGAGGCTGATGAAGTCAAACTGCTGCCCCAGTTGTTCAATCTCCAACAGGTTGAGGGCATGCAGCTCCACCTCCCCAAAGCCGTGGTAGCGCAGGCGCCGCTCCGTTGCCTGCACCGACGCCGGCGAGAGGTCGCAGGCCACCAGCCGCGCCCCTGGGTTGGCCTCCGCCAAGATCAAGGTCTCCCAGCCGGAGCCACAGCCGACGTTGAGGATGGCGATCCCCTCGCTGGGCAGGATGGCGCGGGTACGGGCGTATTGGGCCGTCGTCCAGCTCAGGCGGTACAGACTACCGATGGCGCTGCGGCCCGACGCCTCAATGGGCACGTTGGGATAGGGCAGTTCTTCGTAGAGTTGCCGCAAAGACTCGGTCGTGCTGCCGGGCATGGGATCCGCTCCTAGGAAGCTGCTCCCTATGCTACTGCCTCAGGAACGCCGCAATAGCGTCGGCAATGGCCTCATTGCCCTTGCGATCCAGCTCCTCCGACGCCTGGGGTGGGTGAGGGGGATCCCGCAAGAAGTCCCAGGATCCCGCAAAGAACTCTTCCGGCGAGAGGATACGATGCCAACCGTAGCGCCGCAATCCCTCCACCAAGAGGGGCGACTCGGCAAAGCTGGAACGGTTGACACAGGCCATGGGGATCCCACAGCGCAGCGCCTCCGCTAGGGTGCCATAGCCCGGCTTGGACACCACCCAGCGGCAGAGGGGCATGACATCCACCGGGCGCCACCTCTGCCCGTCCAAAACCTGCAGGTTGGGCAAAGGGGGAGCCTTGGGGTCGAAGGTGAGAAACTGCCAGTCGGGAAAATCCAAAAGCCGCTCGTAGGGCAAGCCCTGCAGCCCCAGCCCGCCAAAGGTCAACAAAACCGTGGGCCGCTCCCGCTCCAGCCCTAGGCGCTGGGCCACCTCCTCAGCCAAGTAGCGGGGATCCGACCCCGTCAACCCCACAGGTTCCTGGTGGGGAAAGGCGCCCATAGGCTCAGCAAAGGGCAGGCGAAACAGCCGCTGGCAGCGCCCGTACAGCTCGCGGATCCAGCTTACAAAGGGCTGAAACTGGGGGCCGTACTCTTGATAGATAAAGTCCCAGCCGAAGTTGCTGGCCATCCAGCAGGGGATCCCGGCGGCCTCGGCAATGGCGGCGGCAATGGGGGGCACATCCCCTAGCAGCAACGGCACCCCCTGGCTGCGGATGAACTCCGCCTCTTCTCGGATGAGGTCGGCAGACCCCGCTTGGAACGCCCGCAGGGCCGCTAACGTCGCCGGCAGATCCGCCTGCAGCCCATCCGGCTGCACCACCCCCACGTCCAAAGCGCGGGGCCGATGCAGAAACTCCCCTTCCCCGTAGCGCTCCAGCAGCCAAGCGGGAGCCGGCGTCACCCAAATGGGCAGGATCTGCGGCTCCCGCTGCCGCAAAGTGTTCACCACCGCCGTCAGCCGGGTGACGTGCCCAAACCCATGGGCCGTTGCCGCCACATAGAGAGGAACTGGATTCACCGCCATAGCCTTAGGAAAGCACAGGCTGAGACTTTTCCCGCCGGGATCCCCAGAGGTTGCTGGCCAAGATGAGGCCCAGGCCCAGCAGCGATCCTGGCGCGATCGGCTCCTGCAACAGCACCGCGATCAACCCCAGCGACAGGAATGGCGTGACATAGACCCAATTGGCCAGGGATCCGCGCTCGTCCGCCAGCTCCAGCGCCCGCAGCCAGAACACAAAAGTCAGGCCCATCTCCGCCAAGCCGATGTAGGCCGCCCAGCCCAGCCCTGCTAGAGTCCACCTCAGCTCCTGCAACGGCAATAGCGCCAGGCAATAGCCGCTGCCGAAGACAAACCCCAGGAACAACTTCAGCACGGCATCCCGTCCATCCCGCACATTGAGCAGCCAGTAGAGGGCCCAAATAGCGGCGCTGCCCACCGCCAGTCCCACTCCCCAGGGATCCTCCACTTGCAGGGTGCCCCAGGAGCCCCCCGTGGCCACCAGCACCACCCCCACCAGGCTCGTTCCCAAAGCCAGCAGCAGCCGCCCGCGCAGGCGCTCCCCCAACAGCGGCACCGCCAAGAGAGCCAGCAGCAGCGGCCAGGTGTAATTTAAAGCCAGTGCCGCCTGGGCCGAGAGGCGATCATAGGCTTGGAAGAGCACCCCGTAGTAGCCAAACGGGTTGAGCAGCCCCTGCAGCGCCGACAGGCCAATTTGGGATCCCTTCTGCTGGCGGACAAGAGGCGCCCGCCCTGTTACCACCAGAACCATCCCCAAGATTAGGCAGGAGCTACACGCCGAAAAAATCAGCAAGACCGTCGGTGAGAGGTGCTGCAACCCGAACTTAAAGGCGCTGGCCGCTGTGGCCCAGCCCAAGATAGCCGCTGCCAGGTAGGCGCGGGCCCGCCAGGGATCCCTGCGCATCAAAAGCTGTCCAGATCCCTGTCTTCTGCCTTTGGCCTCGCTCCGGTGGGAAGGCCCAGCCGCGGCGCCACCACCCAGACGTAGAGCAGGTAGCCCAGACCCACCACCACCGCCCACTTGAGAACAGTGGCGAAAACCCGGAAGACCAGCCCCACCAGCAAGATACAGCCCAAAATGGCCAAAACCGTCAGCAGTGGACGCCCCCACTCAGCCCAAGTGCGAACGGCATTTTTCCCCTGAGACGAGCTCAGCGCCCCAGAGGCCGCAGCCGCCTGCTCCAGTTCGCGCTCAAGCTGTTTTAGCCGTTCTTGTTCTGAGAAAGAAAGATCCGACATAGGGAGCAGTCTCCAGAATACAGGGCCATCTCCATCTTACGAGCTGCTCCCCAAAAGCAGGGCAAGCTAGGCCCGCGCCGACGGGATCTCTTGGGCCATGGCGCGGAACAGATCTAGAGCTGGGCCAGGGCGACGGTTAGGACGCGGAGCCGGGATCTCGTTGGGCACAAAGGGCCTTTCGACCACCACTTTGGGCTTGGCAGGCGCAGCCGTTGCCGCAGAGTTAGAGGAAGTTGCCGACTGGCTTGGAGCGGATTGTCCAGGCGCCGAGCGAAAAGGCCCGGTTACAAAATCCACCAGACCGCCGAAGAGAATGCCAAAGAAGGAAAAAAGACCGCCGAACAGCTTTTTGAGAATGCCCATTTTGCCGATGTCGTAACGTTCTGCAACTGGCCACTCATTATTGTTAAGAACGGGCAGCTTGGCTATAGGTAGATATGCTTTTTTCAACCTCAGGGATCCCCCACCGGTCTGCCTGTGGCATCGAAGCGCCGCAGCGGTAGGGCCAGCTCCAGCTCCTGCAGCTCCAGGGGTTCCGAGATGGGCCGGCTGCGCCCCAGCTCAAAGCCATCAGCTGCCGCCGGGTTCACCGCGTAGCCCATATCTGCCATCGCTCCCACCGTAAGGATGCTTAAGGGATTGGGCACCCCCCGGTCGAGGCGGGTGGTCATCAGCTCCCGACCCAAGACGCTCTCCCGCCAGTGGGAATCGCGGGATCCCTCCCCAAACTGGTTCTCTAAGGGAACAGAAGGGGCATTCCCCCCCAACGTGGTAAAAGCGGCAACCGCCCGCGGGCCAATAAAGTGGGGGTCATAGCCCGGCGGCGTCGGCTGATCCCGCCCCACCAAGCCCACCGTCAGCCCCTTGGGATCCCAGACGCTGGGCAAAAAGCCAAGCGCATGGCCCAACTCGTGCAAAGCAGTAATGGGCAGGTCACCCCGCTCTTCCAAAGCCGAGAGGTTTTGGCTGTTGAACACAACCACAGAGTAGAAAGGCAGGCCATTGGAGGCCCGCACAAAACAGGGAGCTGCTCCCCCCAAAATCCGCTCGTTGCCCAGGTCTCTTGCCCGCACCTCCACTAGCAGATCGTCGATGGGAAAATTGAGCGCTGTGCTGGGAAACCCCGCAGCACACTCGCCGGCCCGGATGTTGGTGGGCCGTAGATCCGGCTGATCCCCGACGATGATCTCCTGCCACCTCAAGGCCGCGCTGCGGACAATGGCTTGCTGGCTGGGAGTGAGGCTGTTGTCGGGAAAACGAACGTCAATCGCGAACTGGGGAACAGAGGTAGCCGTCGGCGAAGGGAAAACAGTCGGGGTAGGGGTGAGAACGACAGTTGGAGTAGAGGTGGGAATGACGGTTGTGGGAGCGGGAATGACACTTACCGAAGAGGAACCACCACTTCCCCCGCAAGCCTTGAGCGCCAGTACCAGAAGCACAGCCACCAGGAATCCGAACAGACCCCCTACTCTGCCCAGAAGCTGCCGTCGCCTTGAAAAAACCTGCACACCACCCCCAAACTCGAAAAGCTCTCCGAGTCAAGTGGATCATACCGGCTGCGACCCGCCTCCCAAGAACGATCTGCATCACACTGTGCCGGCCAACTTCAGGACGAGATGGGCGGCCTAATTCTTCGGGTTAGAATCCTTTATTCTAGGGAGTCAGAAGAACTTTCCTCTATGCCCCAGCCTGCGGCCAAAACGTCCACTGCTGCCTGCAACGCCCGGTTATCCCCCAAAAGTTCCGCGGGATCCGACCGCGGCTCCACCAGGGGGACCAAGCGCAAGATGCGGCTGTCCTGAACCAAGTCAATAACCACGCCCGCTCGCTCCTTACCCAGGTCAGCAAGCTCCTCCGCCGCAGCAGGATCCCGCAGACAGGCGTAGTCAAAGCTATTCACATTCAGGTAAAGGCTGCCATTTACCACCAGCGTGGCGGCGGTGGGATCCTGAAAAACATCCATCACGCAGCCTTCCCCCTGCTTGCGTACCGTGCCATCCACGATGTCGAAGTAACGGACACGTCCCAAATCGGATAGCAGCCGGTAAATATCCCGCTTATTTACCAAAGTTCCCGTATCCACAATACAGGGGGCACAAGGATGAGTATCTGTCATAGGGCAGTCGGTCTCGAAAGGTCAATGGGCGAAGAACAGGCCAAAGGAAGGCAAAATCAATAGTATCTACAGACCCTCTAGAAAAACACCAGTCCTCGGCAATTTTAGGCACGGCTGTGGCTGACCGGCAACTGAGGATCCTACTTGACAAAAACTTTAACCAACCAAAAAGGAAAGGTAATTTGCCTTGCTCTGCAAAGTTGTTGAGTTACCGAGACTACAGGATCGCTTTCTCCCTTCTGGCCACCCAGCCCTGAGACCGTTAGACCGCTTTCTGGGAAAGCTCGTTCACAACTCCTATTGACTCTATCACAGCCTTCCCGAAAAGATCACAGGCCGCCGCTCAGTCACAATCTACAGGCAAGGGCGACAGAAGCCAATGGATGTTCCGCCAGCCGAGATTGCCTGCATATTGTGGGAGAATGAGTGGCTGGGAAGCTTTAGGCACTAGATATCGTAGATAACATCTGCAAAATCAGGGCTGGCAAAAAAAAGGCCGAGGCCAAGCCCCGACCGAGGAATCCATGTTGTTAAGCTCATCCTCAAGGACGAGAAGGGCTGCTGTCAAAAGACGGCCTGTCTTTCCCGAGTTCAACCGCCGGCGAAAGCGGTGCAGATCCACGCCTGAGTATGATCAAGACTGCCCCTGTCTTTATCTGCTGTCACGGCTCCTGTGCTGACCACCGCCTCTTCTCCCGACCTCCTGACACTTTCGCCAGTCCGTGGCCTGCGCGGCCAAATCAAGGTTCCAGGCGATAAGTCCATCTCCCACCGCGCCCTGATGCTGGGATCCCTGGCGGAAGGGGAAACCGTCATTCACGGGCTGCTGCTGGGGGAGGATCCTCGCAGTACGGCGGCCTGTTTTCGGGCGCTAGGGGCTGGGATCCCCGAGCTCAACAGCGAGTGCGTCCGCATTCAAGGGGTGGGCTTGGATCGCCTGCAGGAGCCGACAGATGTCTTAGACGCCGGCAATTCCGGCACCACCCTGCGCCTGATGCTAGGGATTCTGGCCGGCCAGCGGGGGCGCTTTTTTGCTGTCACTGGGGATCGCTCCCTGCGCTCACGGCCCATGGGGCGGGTGGTGGAGCCGCTGCGGCAGATGGGAGCCAACATCTGGGGGCGGGCGGGGGGCGCCTTGGCTCCTTTAGCGGTGCAGGGGGGATCCCTGCAGGGAATTCACTACCACTCGCCGGTGGCCTCGGCCCAGGTGAAGTCCTGTCTGTTGCTGGCGGGCCTTTTGGCAGAAGGCACCACGCAAGTTACAGAGCCGGCCCTCTCCCGCGACCACTCGGAGCGGATGCTGCGGGCCTTTGGCGCCCAGATCCACGTCGATGTCGAGACGAAAACCGTGGCTGTGGTGGGAGGATCCCGCCTGGTGGGCCAGACGGTGCAGGTACCGGGGGACATCAGCTCAGCAGCCTTTTGGCTGGTGGCCGCCTCGATTGTGCCGGAGAGCGAGTTGCTGCTGCAGGATGTGGGCCTCAACCCCAGCCGCACCGGCGTGCTGCAGGTGTTGCAGGAGATGGGGGCCGATATTCAAGTGGAGAACCGGCGAGAGATGGCGGGTGAACCCCTGGGGGATCTGCGGGTGCGCTCGGCTCGCTTGCGGGGCTGCAGCATTGGTGGCGATCTCATTCCCACGCTAATCGACGAGATCCCGGTTTTGGCGGTGGCGGCAGCTTTTGCCGAGGGGACTACGGTCATTCGCGATGCGGCGGAATTGCGGGTTAAAGAGAGCGACCGCTTGGCGGCCATCGCCCAGGAACTCAGCCGGATGGGGGCCCAGGTCACCGAGTATCCCGACGGCCTGGAAATCAAAGGCGGGATCCCGTTGCAAGGGGCCGAGGTGGACAGCCACGCCGATCACCGCATCGCCATGAGCCTAATGGTGGCCGCCCTGGCCGCCCAGGGATCCACCACCCTTCGAGGGGCCGACTGTGCCCGCATCTCCTACCCCGACTTCATCCCCACCCTGCAGCGGCTGATCAACCCTTCGTCCGCGTCCTAGCCAGCCAAGAGCCAACTTTTGCCGATGTCAGACCAGCCCATCGCCATCGAACACCTCTGCTTCCGGGTTCCTCCCGGCGGCCAGATGGCCTTCATTCAGGAAGACGAGCGGATCTGGGGGCCTGCCCTGCGACAACAGCCGGGCTTTTTGGGCAAAGAAGTCTGGCTGGACCAAGAGGATCCCGAACTTGTTCACCTCATCCTCCGCTGGGCCAGCCGTGCTGCCTGGAAAGCCTTCTCTCCCGACCAAGTGGAGAGGTTGGATCGGCAGATGCGGCCTTTTTATGTACGCCTGGAGCAGGCCAAAGAATACCAGCTCTGGCAGCCCGACCTCTTGGGAGAAGGACAAGCCTGATCAGGGGATCCTTTGGGTCTCAAAGCCCACTTCGGGTTCCATTGAGTCGGCTCTAGGGGATCCCACCATCCGCTCTTGTTCCACCAACTCCCGCAGGCTGGGCATGGCCAGGGCCCCTTCGCGCCGTTGCAGCCCGGCCTCAAAAGTTTCCGGGGTCACGATCCCACCGGAGATGAGCATCTTGAAAGCGTCCTCTACCGGCATGAACACCTCCACCACCTGGTCTTCCGGCACGATGGCGTACCAGCCCGTCGTTGGGTTAGGGGTGGTGGGCACGAACAGGCTGAGGGAGCGCTGCGGCCCATCCGGCCGGATTGGGGTTTGAATGGTGCCGGTTACAAAGGCCAGCGCCCAAGCCCCAGGCCGGGGATATTCCACCAGCACCACCCGCCGAAAGCGCTGATTGTTGGGGGCAAACAAAACGCTGACCAATTGCTTCAGGGTCTTGTAGACCAACCCCGCCACCGGGATGGCGTGGAGCAACTGCTCGCTCAGGTTGAGCAGCCACTGGCCGACAATGTTGCGGGCCATGAAGCCGATCAGCAGGATGAACACAACCGGCGTCAACAAGCCCACCGCCAGATCGATGAGGTTGATCAAAATGGGGTGCAGCCCCTGGATGGGATTAAACTGCTTGGGAATGCTGGTCAAAAAGCCGATGCTCCAGGTGGCCACCTCCACCGTTAGCCAAATCGTGGTTGCCAGAGGGATCACCACCAGCAAACCCGCCACGAAATAGTTCTTAAGATGCTGTTTCCATTGAGAAACCATGGTGAGGTCGTTCCATCAAGTCAAATGAGTGGACGCACCGAGCCGACGTAAGTGAAGCTTGCAGATGGCAATCATCATACCTGCCTTCTGCCTTGCCCCTATGGGGGCAGCTACAACTTGCTCGGACCCAACAACCGGGCTGCCAGAAAGTGCAGAGCCCCGAACTTTCATGAGGCCGATAATGCTATCTTAGGTCGATATAAAATTTTGTAAAGCGGGGAGCCTGTCCCGAGGCGCTGTGGCCAAGCCCTGGGATAGTTCTGCCGGATGTCGTGTGGGAGGCCCCATGTCCGAGTCAGATTGGTTAGAGCACACCTGTCAGGTGGAGGTGCCGGTTCCCATCGAGCAGGTGTGGGAGCTGTGGGCCAACCTTGCCCTCATGCCGCGCTGGATGAAGTGGATCCGCTCAGTGGAACTGCTGGATCACGAGCTATCGCGGTGGACGCTGGATACGCGCGGCCTCACCTTCAGTTGGATCTCCCGCACCCACACGGTGGTGAAACACCAGCACATCGGCTGGCAATCGGTGGAAGGCTTGCCCAATCGCGGGGCACTGCGCTTTTACGACCGCAAGGGCAGTACCATTGTTAAGCTGTCGGTGGCCTACAAGATCCCGGGGATCCTGGGCAAGATCTTGGATGGCCTGTTTGTGGGCAAAGTTGTGGAGAGCACCATCCAGGCGGACTTGGAGCGCTTCAAAGCCTATGCCCTAGAGCAGGCGGGAGCGAGCGCCAGCAATACTCCGGCCAGCTAGCCCTGGCCAGGTTTGTTCTCCGTTTTGCGACGACCCCTTGATTCCTTGTTAACTCTCGCTGCTGCCAAGGTCTGAATCTATGTCCGATCCCCCTCCTGAGCCTGTCATCGCCCTTTCTCATCAACCGGTGGACAACCGCAACATTCGCTTCTCCCTGGAGCGGGGCGATCTGGATCTGGAGCAGCTCCTGCTGTTGTTGAACCGCAACGCCTTTTGGGCCCAGAATCGCCGGCGGGAAGAGATGGAGCGGGCCATCGCCCACAGCCACCCGGTGGTCAGCGCCTGGGACGGGGAGCGCCTGATCGGCTTTGGCCGCGCCACCTCTGATGGGGTTTACCGGGCTGTCCTCTGGGACATTGTGGTTGATCACGACTACCGCCGCCAGGGCATCGGGCGCAAGCTGGTGGAAACCCTGATCAGCCATCCCCACCTGCAGTCGGTGGAGCGCATCTACCTGTTTACCACCCATCAGCGCGGCTTTTACGAGCGAATTGGTTTTGTGGAAAATCCCAGCACCACTCTGGTGTTACACGGGCGTCAGCTGGGGTTTTTGATCCCGGCTGCCGAACAGGAGCAGGTCTGACCAACAGGGAGCCTCAGGGCAAGAAGAGGCGTGGGTGAGTGTATCTTGAACAACAGTGGGTTGGCTCGGCCTTGGGAAGAGGACGCGCTAGCCTGAAGCAAAAAGGGTGAGAAGGTGTACCTATGGCCAATCGCCTCGCCACGTGTTCCAGCCTTTACCTGCGCAAGCACGCCGAGAACCCGGTGGATTGGTGGCCTTGGATCCCGGAGGCTCTGGAGAAAGCTCGGGCCGAGGACAAGCCGATTTTTCTGTCCATCGGCTATTCCAGTTGCCACTGGTGCACAGTCATGGAGGGGGAGGCTTTCTCCAACCCGGAGATCGCCGCCTTTCTTAATGCCCATTTTTTGCCCATCAAAGTGGATCGCGAGGAGCGGCCCGATCTGGACAGCATCTACATGCAGGCGCTGCAGCTCATGAGCGGGCAGGGGGGGTGGCCCCTCAATGTCTTCCTCACCCCCGATGATCTGGTGCCGTTTTACGCGGGCACCTATTTCCCGGTGGAACCCCGCTTTGGCCGTCCGGGTTTTTTGACCTTGCTGCAGCGCATCCTCCAGTTTTACCGCCAGGAAAAAGACAAAATCGAGGAGATGAAAGGCCAGATTTTGATGGCCCTGACCACCCTCAGCGACCTGGTGCCGGAAGACCATATTCCCCCTGATCTGTTGCGCTCCGGGATCCCCAAAATCCAGCCTTTGCTGGCCAACGCCGGGGCGGTGCAGCAGTTCCCCATGATGCCCTACGCCCAGTTGGTGTTGCGCTCGGCCCGCTTCGACCCACCGGAAGGGATCCCCGGCTCGCCGACGGCGCTGGAACGGGCTAAGGAGCGGGGCATGGCCTTGGTGTTGGGAGGGATCTTCGACCATGTGGCCGGCGGGTTTCACCGCTACACCGTGGATCCCACCTGGACGGTGCCCCACTTTGAAAAAATGCTCTACGACAACGGGCAGATCTTGGAGTTTCTGTCTGAGCTGTGGGCCCACGGGATCCAGGATCCAGCTATCGAGCGGGCGGTGCGCCTGACGGTGGAATGGGTGGCGCGGGAGATGACTGCCCCTGCCGGGTATTTCTATGCCGCCCAGGATGCCGACAGCTTTGCCCGGGCGGAGGACACGGAGCCGGAGGAGGGCGAGTTCTACGTTTGGCGCTGGCAGGAGCTGCAGGATCTGCTGGATGAAGCAACCTTCCGCGCCCTACAGCAGGCGTTTGACCTGTCGCCCAATTTCCCCGATCGGCCCGGCTGCATCGTCTTGCAGCGCAAACAGGGGGGGGAACTGCCGCCGGAAGTAGAGACCGCCTTGACCACCCATCTGTTTCGGGCCCGCTACGGCTCCACAGAGCGGAGAACCTCCTTCCCACCCGCGGTAGATGCCCGCTCGGCCCGCCAACGCTCTTGGCCGGGGCGGATCCCACCTGTCACGGACACCAAGATGATCGTCTCTTGGAACGGCCTGATGATCTCTGGACTGGCGCGGGCCTACCAGGTGTTCGGTGACGAGGACTGTCTGCAGTTGGCCCTGCGAGCCGCCCAATTTATCCTCAGCCAGCAGCGCCACCCCCAGACGGGATCCCTGCTGCGCCTGAACTACGACGGCACAGCCCAAGTACCCGCTAAATCGGAAGATTATGCCCTGCTGATCAAAGCCCTATTGGACTTGCACCAAGTCAGCCTGCCGCTGGTGGGGGATCCCACCCCCCAAGATTGGTTGCAGGCTGCCCTCCAGCTCCAGCAGGAGATGGACGCGCAACTGTGGGATCCGGCCAGGGGGGGATACTTTGTCAGCGATGCCCAGAGCACCCCTGAACTGTTGGTGCGGGAGAAGGAGTTTCAGGACAACGCCACGCCCGCGGCCAATGGGGTGGCCATTGCCAACCTGGTGCGCCTAGCCGCCATCACCGGAGATCTGGACTACCTGGAACGGGCAGAACAGGCCCTGAAAACCTTTGCTCACATCATGAGCACCCAGCCGCGCACCTGCCCCAGTTTGTTTGCTGGGCTGGATTGGTACAGCAATTGGGTGAAAGTCACCCTAGAGGCCGAGCACATCCCTGCTTTTCAGCGGCGAACTTGGCCCACCACCGTCTTTGCCCTGCCCACGGAAGCGGAGCCGCTGCCAGAAGGGGCGCTAGGCTTGGTGTGCTGGGGCAGCAAATGCCTGGCTCCGGCCAGCTCGCTGGAACAAATCCAGTCGCAGATCGGCAAAGGGCAGAACCGAGCCTACTGACAGCGATTCAGCCTTCTCCAGAACAAGCCGGGATCCCTTCTGCTCTACCCAAACCGCCAAGGCTTAGCTCTGGTTCTCCACCCCAAAAAACTCGATGCGGTAGCTCTGGATGCGGGTGCCGGTTTGCCGCTCCACCTGGGCCAGCAGCTCCGGCGGCAGCTCCACATCTACGTCCAAAATGCGGTTGCTGTCCAGGCAGTTGACATGGCTGTGAGGATGGGTACGATTGCCGTAGCGACGCCCATCGGCGCGATCCAGGCACTCGATAATGTTGTGGCTGGCCAGGGCCTCCAGATTTTGATAGACGGATGTGTGGCCAATGGGCTTGCCCTGCCGATTGAGGCGATCATAGATCTCTCGAGCGGAAAGGTGCTCGCCGCATTGCCACAGCAGTTCCAAAATATAACGACGCTGCCGGCTAAGGCGCAGATTGCACTCCCGGCATCGCTCCAAAGCAGCTTCCAAAGAGTCTACAGGGCGAGGCATGGGCAAACCTCAAGTCATACCGAGTCTGAGATAGCCAGTTGCTCATTTATACTAGTCTAACATTTGCAAGTCGAAGTTTCTGAAGATTTGTTGCAAAATCTCCACTGGCGTAGACCTCTCTAAGCAGTGTGCAGAAGAAGTGGGGTCAATTATTGACGATATCCCTTCTACAATACCGCTGGGGTGTTGAGGAGAAGCAGGATGCGGCGGCGCCAAATGATCTTGGGCTTGTTGGGACTAGCCGGCAGCAGTGGATTGGCGGGGGCCTATTGGGCTAGTCGGCAGCGTCCTACTTCGGTACCTCTGTCCGCGTTGGTGGGATCCCCCCCTACCCCTCGGCCTACGCCCACGGTTGTCCCCCATCCAGAAGCTCCCCGGGGCCTCTACATCCCAGCCCGCCGCGATCTTCGCCTGTTGGTCATCAGCGATATGAACGGCATCTACGGCTCGGTGGACTACGACCCAGAGGTGGATCGGGCTATCCGCCTCATCCCCTACTTCCAGCCGGATATCGTCTTGGGAGGAGGGGACATGGTGGCCGGGCAGGATCCCCGCCTCTCGGAAGAGCGCATTCGCGCCATGTGGGCAGCCTTCGACCGGCATGTGGCCGGCCCGCTGCGAGCCGCCAAACTCCCCTACGGCTTCACGCTGGGCAATCACGATGCTTCCTGTGCCCGCACCACGCGGGGCGGTTTTCTCTTCCAAAAAGAACGGGATTTGGCCCGTGAGTTTTGGAACGACCCGGCCCACGATCCGGGCTTGAACTTTGTGGATCGAGGCGACTTTCCCTTCTACTACACCTTTGAAAAAGACGGGGTATTTTACTTAGTCTGGGACGCCACCTGCAACTACATCCCGCCGGAACAGATGGCCTGGGCGGAAGCAGCACTGGCCAGCGAACGGGCTCAGAAGGCCAAGTTGCGCATCGTTATCGGCCACCTACCCCTCTATGCGATTACCGTCGGGCGCGACGATCCAGGAGAGGTGTTGCTGGAGGCCGATGCCAAGCGGGCCCTGCTGGAGAAGTACCGCGTCCACACCTACATCAGCGGCCATGACCACGGCTACTACCCTGGCCACAAGGGGCAACTGCAACTGCTCCATTGCGGCATTCTTGGCTCCGGCCCCCGCCCCCTCCTGAATAGCCCCCTGCCCCCCCGCAAGACCCTCACCCTTATCGACGTGGATTTCAACACTTCGGAGGTTACCTACTACACCACCTACCACATGCGGGATCTGAGCGTGATCGACCAAGCCGAGCTGCCCCGCTTCATCACCGGGCACAATGGCTTGGTGCTTCGCCGCGACGTCAATTGGGACAACCTCACCCCCGAAGAAATCGCCACCTGCCAAGCTCGTATTGGATCCCTGTGTCGGGATTAACTCTGTCGATTCCATGGAGGGAAACGCTGCCGAGCCGATGCGTTGTCTTACTTTTCCCCCACCATCCCATCCATCAGTCCAATCAATCAAGAGTTGGGGCGCACAACTCCTGCTACTTTAGTTAAGAGTTGATTACAGATGGTCTCGTTGCTGGTCGAGGTAAAAGGGGATCTGCTGGATAAGCAGGTGTGGGAGCGGTTCCACGCTCTCTCTGACCCGCTCCGTCTACGCGTGCTGCAACTGCTGCAGGGGCGCGAGTTGTGTGTTTGCGAGCTCTGCGAAAAGCTACAGGTTAGCCAGTCTAAGCTTTCATTTCACTTGAAAACTCTGCGAGATGCCAAGCTGGTTAACGCTCGCCAGCAGGGGCGCTGGATTTACTACAGCCTTAACCCACCCGGTTTTCAGCTCTTGCAGCATTTTTTGGATAGCTTGGGACAGGCTGGCCCCCCCAAAGCCGCGGTTCCCTGTGCCGAAGATCCCTGAGAAGATCCCTAGGTGTTGGGCGCGGCAACCCAAAATACCCCCGGAAAAACTGTTGGATCCCGCCATACTGAAGGTGGGCCAACAGAAGCGCATCTCTATTTCTCTCCTGGCAGCCCCAGGGATCCCGTTGGCTTCACTCGCTGCGCCATCTCCCAAAGTCCGTCAAAGTTCCCTGACACCGGCCATTGGGCTCTTTGTTAGGATCGATACAACAAAAGTGGGGACGGCATGACACGCGACCCGAGAGAGGAGTTGAAACGCATCCACCGGGCACACCTGCGGAATCGCCTCAAAGAGCGGGTGAAACGCGCCCAGTCGGATCCATCTTTGCTGGCACGAGAAGCTTTTGAGTTGGGTTTCTCGCTTCCCGCTTTACTCGAGCAACCCAAACTCAATTCTCCTGCCAAGCAACCTCAAGATGGCAGCAACGATCACGGAAGAATTTCTCCCCGGCGACTCTCAGAGCAGTTAGCCTAGGCGATGATTTGGAATCGTGCCTTCTCCTTAAAAGGGGGGAAACAGCTTCCCCGTGGTGGTACCCTGAGTTTGGGACTCAAGAGAGGGAGCCTGGTCGAGCACCCCAAATTGGGACTGAGCTTTGTGGGCGGAAGTTCTGGTGGAAAACTCAGCCTGCATTGTTGAGCAAGCGGAAAAAAGATTAACGCAAACAGCGAAAAAAGAAGATGTGCGGTTTCTCGGCTTTTGTTCGTGGAGGTGTTATGCCTGAAGTGGACAAAGCCGTCCTAAAGGACAAGGGTTCAGACCCAGGAGGTTTTGATGATGAGCACCGCCGAAGCCCTTAAAATTCTCAGCCTTCCGCCGGATGCAAGCGAGCGGCAGATCCGGGGGCGATTGTTTCAGGAATACCAAACTCTCGGCACTGCTCTCGCAGAACTGGAGGATGAGCGACAAAGGCCCTTGCTAGAGGCGCAACTGGCGCGGCTGAATGAGGCGCGGGATGTGCTGCTGGGCGGGGGATCCCAGGTAGAGAGAGGGTTATCTTGGGTTAGCCCGGAAGACTTGCCTTCCCAGGTGATCGTGCTGCTCTACCAAGCCAATGGGCAGGAGGGGATCTGCACGCGCCAGGTTGGTGGTCAAGATATTGTTATTGCTTTTGAGAGCTCGTTTGCGGCCAGAAAATATGCCCAGAGGCTGGCTCAACAGGGACTGCCTAAGCCTGTAGCAGAACGTTTTGACACGCAGGAGATCGTCGATTTTTGTCGCGAAGGGGGCTACGGATTGATGGTGGTTCCGGCCAACGAGATGCTGGAGCCTCTGGAGGAGAGCACGGAAACCGCGCGGGATTGGCAGAGCAAATCCTAACGGCCTGGACTTCAGCCAGATTGCGTTGCGAGGGTCTTCGATGATCACTGCCGAACCGATCTCTGCAGAGGAGTTTCGCCAGATCATGGATGCGGATCTGGAGGCTTGCTGTGAAGCATTTGGCCTGAGGGAGGGGTACCTGCGTCTGCAACAACAACAACTGCGCTTCTGGATTATGCTGGCCCTTTGCCTGTTGGTGGTTGCTCTGGTGATCTTCTCGGCGATGCGGGATCCCGGCTATTGGCTGCTGTACGCGGTGGCCGTCCTGTTGCTGGGGGTGGTTTTGCTGGGGCTGCTCTGGGCCATCCTGGAGTTGCGGCAAAACCTGCGTCGCATTCGTCAGCGTTGGCAGGAGGCCCATCTCCTCAACAGCCCGCCCAAGATCATGGAGTTCGCCAGCGACCTGGCCCGCAAGGTGAAGGAGTACAACCGCTGGGTGCAGGAGCTGCAACAATCGCTGGAAAGAGGGCAGTATTGGCGCGATTTTCGCCAACTGAACGAGGCAGAGCAGAAGTACGTCCAGTCCCTCTTTTTGCAGGTGCGAGCCCAGTTGATCACGGCTTTGCAGATGTGCAGAGCCTTGATCGAAGACCCGCGGGTTTCCGTAGAGCAGTACTTTAACCAGATGGTTGCCCGGGATCAGCAACTGCTGGAGCAATTTATCGCCAAAAACTTGACTGCCAACCGCTACGTAACCATGGCCCGCGAGCTATCTGCCCTGGAAGCAGATTTGCAAAGCCGGCTCAGAGTCCTGGGATCCCGGTGATAGTCTGGTGGGTCGATGTTCGGCAGCTCGTTTATAAGAAGCAGAGGCACTGCAACGCTGTACATCCTGCTGGGGCTGGGCCTGCTGGGGGGATGCGGGGATCCCAACGTGCCGCTGACCCAGCCGCCCCCCGATGCTTTTCGGGTCAGCACCCCCCGTCCGCCGCGCTTGGATCTGTACCCCACCCCACCACCAACGCCCACCCCTACTCCCACACCGCCCCCCAGCCTACTGGAGCTCACGGCCCGTTGGCTGGGGCTCCCTTGGCCGCCGCAACGGCGAGAGACCAGCCCGGTGAGGTTGAGCGCCCGTTTCCTCGAGATCCCACTGCCGCCCAAGCCTCGCCCCTCACCCCAACCTTCCCCTAGCCCGGAAGCAGAGGAGAGAAAGCAGCAAGGCCGCGAGACCTAGTCCACACCGCTGGCCTCTGGGGATCTAGGCGCCCACAGTCACCGGCTCCGTCTCTCGCACCCGCATCTTTTCGCAGGGGATGATGTCTGTCAGGATAGAGCTGGCCATCATGCCCGTGTGGATCTCCAGTTTGGCTCCCGGCACTGCCTCAAACAGCAGCCGCTGCCCTGGGAAGACCACCCGCTCAAAGTACCAGTTTTCGATATTTGTGATGCGAACCACCTGAACGGAGCTGGTCGCATTGATGTAGCTACAGGTTATTCGCTCTGTTTGTTTTTTGGCGGGGATTGCATCAAGTGTTTGCATAATTAGATCACCAGCCCACTCTGCTCAGCCTAGCATCTACCCTAACACCGCCTGGGGATCGCTGCGGTAGTCTGCGATACGGCGATCCCAACCAGCAGAAATTAATCCTGGAAAAGCAATTTCTGTATTTTATCTTACCGTTTTGATTTTTTCAGAATGGCTCCTCAACTCAGGACGGACTTGGATTGAGATTTCTTCCTGCGGCGAGGCAATTTCTCACAGAAAATCTCCACAGAGTAGTAGTCAAGATTACATTTTGAGTCCCCTTGGAGTTTGGGGATCAGGGCTCGTGGACGCTCGCTCCGGTCGTCGGTTTCTGCGGCGACTGGCGGGGATCCCAGTTCAGGCCCTCCACCCGCAGCTCCAGCGCCCCCGACTGGCGCACCGGATTGTATTGCAAGCTAAATCCATAGGTGCGGCGGTCGTAACCCAGGCGGTAGGTGATGTCCACCTGCTGGCCTGACTGCAGATCCACCGTCGTCTCTGCCCCCACCCGCAGCGGGCCATACAGCTGCTGTAAAAAGCCCAGAACAAGTTGCTCCCGCGTGGTGATGCGGTCGAACAAAAACGGCGAGGCCCCCGCCAAAAAACCATTGGAGTAGGTCACCCTCAGGTTGGTGTAGTCGAAGGTATTGGCCGCAAAAGCCCCGATCACCGCGTCGAGGCCGATGCTGCCGGCAGTATAGCTTTGGGTGCGCCCATTGGAGTAAAACGACTGGCTGCTGCTGACGCCGGTGTTGAGCCAGATTCCCTGTTCGATGGGCAAAGCGGAAAAGCGGGGCGGCGGATCCGACGCCGTCTTAGGGGGTCGCCAGAGGGGAAAAGAACGAGTTAGGCCTGCCCCCAGTTGCAGTCGGGCGAGCTGGATGCGCTCGGTGGTATTGGCCAAGGCCAGATCGGGATCGGTGTCGATGTTGCCGAGTTGTCCCAGGGCGTCGATGTAGTCGGCGGCTATGCGGTAGCTGAAGTCCAAACCGGTGTTGCCGAGGCGGAGGGTGGGCGAGCTGTAGCTGGCACCAAGGCGATTCTCCACAATCTGGAACCCCAGCCGCCCGCTGAAAAAACGCTCCTGATACGCATAGGTGTAGGTGACTTGGCCGCCGTTGCCGGTGGCAACGCGGTGTTCGACCTGAGCCCGCAAGCGCCGGGCAAACTCCTCGAAGACGATCCCGCGCAGCTCGGCAAACAGCGAGGTTTGGGCATTGGCTTCCGGTTGCCGCCAACGAAAATCAGCCCGCAGCCCGATCCCATCGCGGATCCCTTGGTCGCTGCCCCAAAGGCGTTGCGGATACAGTTGCGGGGAGAGCACCAGGCTGAGATTGGGATCCTGCAGCAGCTCGAAGTTGGCCTGCAGGATCAGGCCGCGCCGCAGCTCTTCCCGGTCGAAGTCATCGTAGAAAATGCTGACCGGAGGCTGACGGTTCAATGAGTCAAAGCGCAGCCGAATGGGCAGGGGCAAGAAAAAGACCTGGTCGAAAACCAGTTGGCCAGCTTCGGCAATCAACAGGCTGGAACCATCCGCCTGCAAGGTAGAGGTCGCCCGCGGGCTGCGGATCTCCAGCTCCGGCGGATCGAGAGGGTCATTGGTCAGCCGCACCTGCTCTCCTTCCCAGTTGTTGGCATCGAAGCGGATGCGAACGGCGCGAAAGCGCACCAGCCGCTGCGGCGAGAGGGCCGCCGCCGGGGATCCGGCAGCTTGCAACTGGCCGATATCCACCTGGCCGAAGGCTTCTTCCAACACTCCTCGCTCTTGCTCAAAGTCGTATTCCAGCCGGGATCCCTGGATGCGCTGCTGATCCAACTCGATGGAAACGTTGCCCTCGGCCACGGCTCGCCGCTGTTGCAGCTCGATGCGCAAGCGATCCGCCCGCAGCACAGAGCGGCCCAGACGCATCTCCACGTTGCCCTCGGCCAGGAAAACCTGCGCCCGCTGGTCAAAGGTTTGGCGGTTCGAGCGCAGCCGTAACGTGCGCTCCGCAAGGGCGTCAGTCGTAGCCCCCGGCGGAGCGGCTGCCACCCGGCCTTTCTGGGCTGAGGCAGGAGCAGCTGTTGCCAGACCAAACACCCCCAAGCAAAGCCAGAGCCACCAAAACCCTTTCATATTCCCCTAAACCTGGCACAAAACTTCAGCCCAAGCCCCTAGGCTGGCTCAGCCCGTTGTCGGCGGGGGCGGGTTGAGGGCGCGGTTGAGCTTGCCGCTGCGGTAGCCCTCCAAATCGAGACTGACGTAGAGATAACCAAAAGATTGCAGGGCCTTGACCAGCGCTGCCAGATCGGTTTTTTGCACAAATTCCACGATTTGATGAGGGAGCAGTTCGATGCGGGCAGTATCTTTCTCAGAGCGCACGCGCACCTGCTGCCAGCCCAAGCTGCGCAGATAGCGCTCTGCCAATCCCACCCGCCGCAGCTTCTCGGCGGTGATTGCCTCGCCATAGGGAAAGCGGGAGCTGAGGCAGGGCTGGGCCGGCTTGTCCCACCAGGGCAGGCCCAGGTGGCGAGACAGTTGGCGCACCTCCAGCTTGCTCATCCCCACCTCCGCCAAGGGAGAACGCACGCCTCGCTCTCGGGCCGCCTGCGCTCCCGGTCGATAGTCAGCCAGATCGTCGGCGTTGAGGCCATCTGCCACGTGGTCGTATCCCTGAGTTTTAGCCACCTGGCGCAGGGTGTCGTGCAAGTGGCTTTTGCAGAAGTAGCAGCGGTTGGCGGGGTTGGCGGCGTAGCGGGGATCCTGCAGCTCCTGGGTCTCGACGATCTGGTGGCGAATGCCGATGTATTGGGCTTGCCAGATGGCCTCCTCCAGATCTTCGGGCAACAGCGCCGGGGAAGCGGCAGTGACGGCCAGGGCCCGCTCCCCCACCTGATCCCAGGCCAGTTTGGCCACCAGGCTGCTATCGACCCCGCCTGAGTAGGCCACCAAGACCCGCCCCATCTCGGCGAAGATTTGGACAAGCTGGTGGAACTTGCCTTGCAGGACGGGATCCAGCTCCAGCAGAGGGTCGGCAGTGGGGTTTGGGGCTATGTTCATAAGGCCAGCAGATTCGGTAAGTCGGGGCCAAGGGGACGCCGTCCTGGCCCGGCGGAGGAGAACCTGGGGCGGTTTTCCCTTCCTATTGTTTCTCAGAGTTTCCCGACTTTCCAACGCTTCCTTCCCAAGTGAGGTGCGGGATCCCCCCACAAGCGGGCAACCTGTCTCTAGGCCAGCAGCCCGCCGACGCGGTAGGCTGGATGGCAGTGAGCCCCTTGCTTTGTTGCCGCAATCGACGCTTCTCTCCTCTTGCCGTCATGGCTCTGCAACTCGAACCTGCCAGCCCGCCAGAAGTGGCCGTCTATCAGCCCTATTACGCCGTTGCCCGCCGACAGTACTTAGCCCTGGCGGTGGGCCTCTACAAAAGAGGCAACCTGGAGGGGCAAAGGGCTATTGAGGGGGCGGATCCCGTCCGCTTCTTGGCCAGTTGGCACATGTCCCCGCTACCTTCAGATTTAACGGTGGTTCAGGTGATCTTCGCTCAAGATGCCGAGCTCACCTATCAGCTTTCCATTGCCAACTACGAGTTTGTGGACTATCTCATCGATGTGGTGACCCTGATGCAGCGGGGGCAGCCGCCGGATTTCTCCACCGCCTTTTACAAAAAGCTGATGCGCTATGAAGATTGACCGTTCGCGCCAGCAGGACGCAGTCCTTGGTTGCTTAGCCGCCATCACCCTCTACGACACCACGCTGCGGGATGGGGCGCAGCGGGAGGGGCTGTCGCTGTCGGTGCAAGACAAGATCCAGATCGCCAAGCTGCTGGATCGCCTGGGGATCCCGTTTATCGAGGGGGGCTGGCCGGGGGCCAATCCCAAGGATGTGCAGTTTTTCTGGCAACTGCGGGAAGAGCCTCTGGAGCAGGCGGAGCTGGTGGCCTTTTGCTCCACCCGCAAGCCGGGGCGGCGGGCGGCTGACGACCCCCTGCTGCAGGCCATCTTGGCGGCGGGCACCCGCTACGTGACGGTGTTCGGCAAGTCTTGGGATCTGCATGTGACTGAGGGGCTGGGCACCACCTTGGCCGAAAACCTGGCCATGATCCGGGATACCATTACCTATTTGCGCTCCCAGGGGCGACGGGTGATCTACGATGCTGAGCACTGGTTTGACGCCTATCGCCACAACTCCGACTACGCCCTGCAAACCCTCGTGGCGGCGGCAGAAGCGGGGGCGGAGTGGCTGGTTCTCTGCGATACCAACGGCGGATCCCTGCCCCCCGAGATTGCCGCCATCACCGCAGCCGTCTTGGCCGAGTCCCATCACCTGGGGCATTTGCCCCTGGGGATCCACACCCACAACGATTCCGGCACTGCTGTGGCCAATGCCCTGGCGGCAGTCCAGGCGGGGGCGCGCATGGTGCAAGGCACCATCAACGGCTATGGGGAGCGCTGTGGCAACGCCGACCTGTGCAGCGTCATCCCCAACCTGCAACTAAAGCTGGGCTACCGCTGTCTGCCGGAAGGGAAGCTGCAACACCTGACGGAGATCTCTCGCGCCATCAGCGAGGTGGTCAACCTAGCTCCGGATGACCATGCCCCCTTTGTGGGCCGGTCGGCCTTTGCCCACAAGGGGGGGATCCACGTTAGCGCCGTCCAGAAAAACCCCCTCACCTACGAGCACATTGCCCCGGAGCAGGTGGGCAACTGCCGGCGCATCGTGGTTTCGGAACAAGCGGGGCTGAGCAATATCCTCAGCAAAGTGGCCGGCTTCGGGATCCGGCTGGACAAGTCAGATCCCCAAGCCCGCTTGATCCTAGAGCGGTTGAAGACCCTGGAGCTGCAGGGCTATCAGTTTGAGGCGGCTGAGGCCAGCTTTGAGCTGCTGGTGCGGGAGCTGTTAGGTCAGCGCTTGCATCCATTTGAGGTGCTTAGCTTTAATGTCAGCACCACTACCCGCTCCGACTGGAGCAGCAAAGACTGGGATCCCAGTGGTGAGGCGGGGGATGTGCAGTCCTTGGCGGCGGTGAAGATTGCGGTGCAAGGGCAGACGCGGGTAACGGCAGCGGAAGGCAATGGGCCGGTGGCGGCTTTGGATGGGGCGCTGCGCAAAGCCTTGCTGGAGTTCTACCCCCAACTGGAAGGGATTCACCTGGCCGACTACAAAGTGCGCATCTTGGATGGGCGGGCTGGCACCTCGGCAAAAACGCGGGTGCTGGTGGAGTTCAGCGATGGCCACCGCCGCTGGACCACGGTGGGAGTTTCCACCAACATCATCGAAGCCTCCTGCCGGGCCTTGGTGGAAGGCTTAGAGTATAGTCTCTTGACAGCACCTTGCCTTTCCCCACCCTCTGCCCAGATGGCCTCTCCTTGAGGGGGATCTTCAACCATCTCCCCTCTCCCTCTGGGAGAGGGGCTGGGGGTGAGGGCTGGGAGAGGGGCCGGGGGTGAGAGGCTGGCTCCAACTCGTGTGAAATCGTACAGCTCCCATGAGAATCATCGGCTTGACGGGCGGCATAGCCACCGGTAAATCCACAGTGGCCCGCATCTTGGAACGGCACGGGATCCCGGTGGCCGATGCGGATCAGATGGCCCGCCAGGCCTTGGCGGTGGGATCCCCCATCCGCGAGCGGGTGCTGCAGCGCTATGGCCAGGCCATCCGGGATCCCTCTGGAGAGCTGGATCGCCGCCAGTTAGGGCAGATTATCTTTGCCGATGTCGCCGAGCGGGCCTGGCTAGAAGCCCAGATCCACCCGTTTGTCAAAGCGCGGCTGCGGGAGTTTCTCCAGTCTCACGGAGCCTCTGCGCCGCAAGGGGTTGCAAATCCTCAAAAGGACGGCCCTCCCACCGTTTGCCTGATGATCCCGCTGCTGTTTGAGGCCCACATGGAAAACTGGGTCAGCGAGATCTGGGTGGTGACCTGTACCCCTGAGCAGCAGCGGCAGCGCCTGGCTCAGCGGGATCCCCTCCTGACACCGGCAGAAATTGAAGCTCGCCTGGCCAGCCAGTGGCCCCTGGAGGAAAAGGCCCGTCGCGCCCATGTAGTGCTGGACAATTCCGGATCCCTGGCGGAGCTGGAAGCCCAGGTGCAACAAGCGCTGGCTTCCCAGAAACCCCTGGCCTCGCCCCAGCAGGCTGGATAGAGTAGCGGATGGGGATGGTGGGTTGAGGAAGAGTCGATGCAAGAAACGATTTGCGGCGGCGAGCCTGTTGGCGATAGCAGGGCAGAGTCCTGGTGGGTGCAAGCGCTGGCGGCGCGGGAGCAGGAGATTCAGGCTTTGCGGGAGCGCAACCGCCTGCTGCAAAGCCAGATCGATCTTTTGGAGCTGCGCCAAGAAAAGCAACACCGACAGATTCGCAGCTATGAGGCCGAGATCGAGCAGCTCTACCAAGAAAAGCAGGTGCTGGAGCAGATGATCCAGGAGCTACCAGAGCTCTACCGGCGCAAGCTGCAGGCCCGCCTGCAGCCCATCCGCGAGCGCATCGCCGCCATTCAAGCAGAAAATCGCCAGCTCAAGAGGGAGCTGTACCAGCTCAGCTACCGCCTGCAGCACATAGATCAACTGGATGCCCCCCGCTGGAAGGTGCAATTGCCGCAGATGCCGCCCCTGCGCCGCCGGGATCCCAAGGCTTTGCTTGCCCAGGAAGCAGCATCTTCTTCAAGACTCGGTGTTGCTCCTGAGGGACACAGGGAGAAGCCAGAATAGGGGGAGCCCCCCTGGGATCGCCTCAGCATCGAGGGGTTGCGGCGGGGGCGCGCTTGCAAGGACTCCGTCCCGCTATTGCGACTGGAGATCTCCAAAAAATGGCCGCTGCCGGCAAGTACGAACCCCTTCATTTGAAATACCGCCCGCAGCGCTTTGCCGATGTGGTGGGCCAAGGGGCGGTGGTACAGACTTTGACCAATGCCATCCGGCAAAACCGGGTGGCGCCGGCCTACTTGTTCTGTGGGCCGCGCGGCACGGGCAAGACCTCCAGCGCCCGCATTTTGGCTAAGTCCCTAAATTGCGAGCAGGGGCCGACGCCGGATCCCTGTCAGGTGTGCAGCCAGTGCCGCGCCATCACCGCCGGCTCTTCTTTGGATGTGATTGAAATCGACGCCGCCAGCAATACCGGTGTGGACAACATCCGCGAGCTGATCGAGCGGGCCCAGTTTGCGCCGGTGAATAGCCGCTACAAGGTCTATGTCATCGACGAGTGCCACATGCTCAGCAATGCCGCCTTCAACGCTTTGCTGAAGACCCTAGAAGAGCCGCCCCCCCGCGTGGTGTTTGTGCTGGCCACCACCGACCCGCAGCGGGTTCTGCCCACCATCGTTTCCCGCTGTCAGCGCTTTGACTTTCGCCGCATTCCCCTCGACGACATGGTGGCCCACCTGGGCAAGATTGCCGCCCAGGAAGGGATCCCCATCACGGCAGAAGCCTTGCAGCTGGTGGCCCAACTGGCCCAGGGAGGGCTGCGGGACGCCGAGCGCCTGTTGGATCAGCTCAGCTTGCTGGAGGGATCCATCACCCCAGAAGCCGTGTGGGACTTGGTGGGCGGGATCCCGGAGCGGCAGCTTTTGGAGTTGACCGATGCCCTGCTGGCTCAGGATGTGCAAGCAGTGCTGGCCCAGACGCGGCAATTGCTGGAGCGGGGCAGAGAGCCGCCGGTGCTGCTGCAGAGCCTGGTGGCCTTTTACCGGGATCTGCTGCTGGCCAAGACGGCACCACAACAGCGGCAGTTGGCGGCCGTAACGGATCCCACTTGGGCAGCCCTGCAGCAGCGGGCCCCTCGCTACTCGGTGGAGATGCTGCTGGCGGCCCAGAGCCATCTGCGCCAGTGCGAGCCGCAAATTCGCCAGGGCGGCCAGCCCCAGCTTTGGTTGGAAATTGCCCTGCTGGATCTGCTGGGCCAGCTTCGCCAGGGTGCCGTCCCGCTGCCATCGACAGAGGCCAAAGGCGGAAAGCCGCTCCCCGTTGCCGACCTATCCCCTGCTCTCTCTCCTGAAGCTGTTGTCGGCCCGTCTTCTGCTAGGGGCAACAGCAAGCCGGAGGTCTTGAAGAACCTCGATGGGAACGTTGCCCCCGCTGTCGTAGGAGAAAAGCAGCAGGCTGCAGCAGCGGTTGAAAAGCTCCCAACCCCTGCCTCTCGAGCAACGGGGGACTCCACACCGCCACCGACAGCAGGGCCAAGCCGAGGGGAGACTTCCCCGGAAAAAGCGCAAGATCCCGCCGCTTCCTCCGCCAGGCTCTTGCGGCCCCGCTGGGAGGAGTTCCTCAAGGGCCTTTCCCCAATTACCAAAGCCCTGCTGGGATCCGGGCATTTGCAGCAAGAGACTCTGGAAGAGATTACCCTTGCCTTTCCCAGCAAAGGCTTGGTGGACAAGGTGCGCAGCAAAGAAGCCGAACTGCGGTCGGTACTCCACCATCTGTTGCAGCGCCCTGTGCAGCTCAACTTGGTTGTGCAGCGCTCCGGCAGGCCGGAGGTTTCCAATCGCACCGGCGAAACCAAGTCCAAGAGCTCCGCCCCGCTGCCGCCCACAGCATTCCTCCCCCCCGATCCCGTTGCCGCGCCAGGGTTGCCAAGCGATAACACCAGCAGCCCTGCTTCCTCAACGGAGCCCATCCCGCCAAGTACCGGGCACCATCCCCCCTCTGACCCACCTTCGCCAGAGCCTGAGCGCAACGATCCCGTGGGGGGCGCTCAGGTGAACGGCTCAGCAACCAGCATTGCTTCTCTAGGTTATGCAGAGCACCGTCGGCAGTCCTATGAACTAACCCATGAGCTGGCGGAGATTGCCCGCCGTTTTGCCGACCATTTCAACGGCAGCCTGGTGGACTTGGAGGGGGTGTTGGGATCCGCGGCAGGGCTCTCCTCAATGGAGACTTTAGAAGCCGAGGGATCCCTCGACCTGCTCTCCGGTGAGATCTACGACCCGCCGACACCGGCAGAAGGGTCTGCTGCAGAGTTTCCCAATGCAGCAGCAAAGCCGTCCCATCGGCGTGAGCCGTCTTTTCCGCTTGTCGATCGCCAAGCAGAAAGGGAATCCTTAAAGGAGGAGCTGCCTTTTTAAGGGCTATCTTAAGCTTGGTGAAGCGAGCCCCCCTCTGCCCATGTTGATCTTCCCCATCTCCCCGTTGATTCGCTACGCTTTGCAGGCCTTGTACTGGGGATTGAGCCTGCCCCTGCCCATCTTGCTGTCCCGGCAACAGGCAACACCGCTTGAGCTGGGATCCGTTTGGGCAACTCTGCTGCTGGGATGGGGAGTAGTCCTGGGATCCCTGAGCCAGCAGATCCAGTTGGATGAAAAGGGCATGCAGGCCACCTACCCAGGCTGGGTGCCACCTTTTGTGCGGCAGGAGTGGCAGATCCGGTGGGCTGATGTGGAACGCATTGAGCCCCGCTCCACCAGCCAAGGCGGTATGGTGTACTACTTAGTCACCCAAGCTGGGGAGCGCGTGCTTTTGCCGATGCGGGTGGCCGGGTTCCAGCGTCTGTTGGCCGAGGTTCAACGTCACACCCAACTGGAGATCGGCGGGCTGCGCCCTTACGTTCAGCCTTGGATGTACGGGCTGCTCGGATGCTTGGCTCTGCTTTTGTTGCTCTGGGATGGGATGGTCGCTGTCTGGGTCTGGGCAAATTCGACAGGAGCCTAGCACAACCCCCAGCTTTTAGTGGAAGGTCAGTTCAAGTGTGCTCAGAGCAGTTGCACTCCTCCCATCCCCGCCAGGACTTGCCCATGTCTGGGATCCCGATTGCCCCTTTTGTAGGCTCTGCCCCCCCTTTGGAGAGGCTGAGCCTTGAGCAGATCAACCTGTCTGCTTCCGCCTTGGCGCTCCTGGATCATTGTCCTCGCCTGTTTCGCTATGTGTACCTGGAGCGGTTGATCTGGCCTGCTGCCAATGCTTCTGAGCACGAACTGGAGCAGAGGCGCGGGCGGCAGTTTCACCGCTTGGTCGAGTGGCACAGCCGCGGTCGGCAGGTGGAGCCCCGCTTATCTGCTTTGGATGAGACAGTACGCCAGTGGTGGCAGGTGTTCTTGGCCAGTCCCCACGCTCATCCGCAGGGGCGGGTGTTGGCGGAATTGCCCCTCTGGCAGCGGATCGAGGGGTTTAAGCTGATGGCCCGCCTGGATCGGCTGGTGATTACCCCGGGATCCCTGCACATTGTCGATTGGAAGACGGAGCGGCAGCGCCCCCCCGATGAACAGTTGGCCCAGGACTGGCAGGTGCGCCTCTACCCCCTGCTGCTGTCTGGGGTGGCCGATCAACTGCTCCTGGAAGGCCCCTTCCAGCCGGAGCAGGTGCAACTGACCCTTTGGTATGTGCAACACCCGCAGCAGCCCTTCTACCGCCGCTACAGCGCCGCCGCCTACGAGCGGGATCTGGCCCACCTCAAAGCCACCCTGGCCCGCCTGCGGCAACTGGAGGCGCAGGACTTTCCCGGGATCCCCTACGGTGAACGCTGTGCCAGTTGTCTGTTCTGCTCCCGCTGCCACGGGCTCATGCCGCAAGGGATCCCTGCCCAGGACCTCACAGATTGGGTCTGGCCCATGCAAGAGCCTACGCCGCCTGCGGAGACAGATTGGGAGAACGGTGTTCCGGCTTGAACCCATTCCAGACAAGTTCGACCAACCCAAGCGCTCCGCGCCGCCGACGCGACCACCCCCAGGCCCCTCACCCCCGGCCCCTCTCCCAGAGGGAGAGGGGTGGGAACATAGCAAGGAGCAGCTTCACTGCTATTGGAAATGGCCGTAGATGCAAAAGCACTCAGAGCAAGGCAGGTCGGGGCAGAATCGGTTTTGGCAACAGCCCATGCACACCTTTCACGGGAGTGTTTACCACCTGCGTGATGTGAAAGTGGCGTAGCGACACTATCTTCCATCCATCCTGTCTTGAAAAGCTGCAGACAGGGATCCCCATTTGCAAGGCTGAGTGTAGAACTTGCGCCCATGGCGCAAGAGACAGCTGCAATTTTCCCGGAGACTTGCATACTGGGTTAAAGGATGTTGTCGGCGCTGCCAACTGTGACTGCGGGTGTCCTCTCCACCACCGTCCGGGATCCCGACTGGGATGTGGAGCTCAAGGGGCTCCGCAAGCGCTTTGGCGACTTTGTGGCCCTCGACGGCATCGACTTGCAGATTCGGCGGGGCGAGTTTTTCGGCCTGTTGGGCCCTTCCGGCTGCGGCAAGACCACCCTGCTGCGCATCATCGCCGGCCTGGAGATGGCTGACCTCGGGGAAGTGGTGATCCGGGGGCGCCCGGTGGGCCACCTGCCCGCCCACAAGCGCAACGTCAACACCGTGTTTCAAAGCTACGCCCTTTTCCCCTTCCTGACCGTGGAGGAAAACGTCGCCTTTGGCCTGCGCAGGCGGGGGGTGCGAGGGGAGGCCCTGCACAAGCGGGTGGCCGCCGCCTTGGAGTTGGTGGAGATTGGGGATCTGGCCAAGCGCAAGCCCCAGGAGCTCTCCGGTGGGCAGCAGCAGCGGGTGGCCCTGGCCCGCGCCTTGGTCAATGAGCCAGAGGTGCTGCTATTGGATGAGCCGCTCTCGGCGTTGGATGCCAAGTTGCGCAAGCAGCTTCAGGTGCAGTTGTGCGAGCTGCAGCGGCGGCTGGGCATGACGTTTATTTTTGTTACCCACGACCAGGAGGAGGCGTTGGTTACCAGCGACCGGGTGGCGGTGATGCGGGCCGGACGTGTTGAGCAAGTTGGCCCCATTGACGAGGTGTACGAGCGGCCGGCAACCGCCTTTGTGGCGGACTTTTTGGGGGCCAGCAACCTCATCGAAGGGATCGCCTGTGGCACCGACTGCGTGGATACGCCCCTAGGCAAGCTCAAGGTGCCCGGGATCCAGCCCAACTTGGAGCCGGTGCAGTTGGCCATCCGCCCAGAAAAGATTCAGCTTTCCCGTAGCGGCTGGGATCTGCTGCCCAACCAAGTGCCGGTGCGGGTGGAAAACCTCATCTACACCGGGGCGGAGAACCAGTACTTGCTGCAGACGGCCAATGGACAGCAGCTCAAGGCCACCGCCCTCAACACGGATATTGAGGAGGCGGGGTTTGAGATCGGCGAGGCGCTGGTGGCCCACCTGCCCCCCAAGAGCCTGGTGCGCCTGCGGCCGGATCCCCGGCAGGAGGATCCCCCATGCTGAGATGGCCAGGGATCCCCCTTGCCCGCCAGCGTCTTCAGGTACGGGCCGGGGAATTGCTCTCCCCCTGGCAGGAGCTGCTGCGCAGCCTCATCTTTGCCGGGCCGGGGGTGCTGTGGGTGGTGCTGTTTTTGGTGCTGCCGGGAGTGTTGCTGCTGGTTTGCAGCTTTCTCAGCCGCGGCCAGTTTGGCGAGGTGGGACTGCCTCTGACGCTGGCCAACTACCTGCGCATTCTCGGCTACGGCCCCCTGGGCTGGACGCCCATCTACTGGCAGATCTTGGGCCGCAGCCTGCTGGTGGCGGCCGTCACCACCTTCTTTTGTGTGCTCCTGGCCTATCCCCTGGCTTTCTTTATTGTCGCCCACCCGCCCCGACAGCGGGATCTATTGCTGACGCTGGTGGTGGTGCCGTTTTGGACGAACCTGGTGATTCGCACCTACGCCTGGATGGTGGTGTTGGCGCCAGAAGGGTGGCTGGCCCGCCTGGCCGCCTGGCTGGGCTGGATCCCGCCCCAGACGGCTCTCTACCCCAGTTGGCTGGCCGTGTACCTGGGCATGGTCTACACCTTTTTGCCTTACATGGCCTTGCCCCTGTACACAGCAGTGGAGCGCATCGACTGGCGCCTGGCGGAGGCGGCGCGGGATCTCTACGCCAACGGCTGGCAGGTCTTCTGGTGGGTGCTTTTTCCCCAAACGCTGCCGGGGCTGGCGGCGGGCTTGATTTTGGTGGCCATCCCAGCGCTGGGTATGTTCGTGGTACCGGACTTGCTGGGGGGCAGCAAAACCTTGTTGATCGGCAATGTCATCCAGATGCAGTTTGGCGCCAGCCTGGACTACCCCTTTGGAGCAGCCCTTAGCTTTTTGGTTACCGGCCTGAGCCTGGGCTTGCTCTATGCCTACAGCCGCTATGCCGGCAGCCGCGGCCTAGAAGAGCTGATCTGAGGCATTGCCATGAGCTTTCAGCAGGGCGGCCAGTTGCTTGCGCATCAGGATCCCGGGTTTGTCGGTAAACATATGCTGCTCGGCGCTGAGGTCGAGAGGGACATCGGGATCCGTAGTTTCCAGAATGGCCCTGTCTTCCAAAGTTACAGCCCGGTCGAAGCGGACTACCTCTGAGGCTGGAGCATCCGCTTCCGTGTCGTTGCGCAGGCAAAACTGCACCACTTGCGAGGCCCGGTCGTTGATGGGGGTGGGGATGTTGACGATAACATGGCTGCGGCCATTGGGGTAGCGGATGTGAAGGTGGTTGGTGAAGGGCAGGTACCAGGTGGAAGTGGTGGTGCGCTCGGTTTTGGCAAGGGGAATGCCCAGGTTTTTTTGTTGCAGCTCTGGGTTGGCCACACCGACCACCAGGCGGGTACGGATGCCGTAGTCCAGCTCCTCGATCTCGAAATGACTGGGTACCAGGTTGTCTAGGCTGCCAAAGGTGTTTTGATGCACAAAGCTGAAGTGGGCAGCATCGAACTCGTTCTCGCAGATGCGCAAACTGGCGCATTCCCAACGTTCGTAAAACTCGTGGATGAGCCGGTAGCTGGGATCCTCTGCCTCTGGAATGACCGGGATGTCTCGCAGGGGTTGAGGATCCAAACAAACCCAGGCATAGCCGTAACGGGCCTGGCAGAGATAGGCGGGAATGCGGTAGCCCTCCGGAATGCGCGCCCGAGCCGGCAACTGCGGCACCTTGACGCAGGCACCTGTGCCATCAAACTCCCAGCCGTGGTAGGGGCAGCGAATGTGGCCATCGCAGACAATCCCCTTGGAGAGTTGGGCCGAACGATGACAGCAGCGGTCGGCAGCAGCTTGGGGCTGCCCGGCTTGATCCAACCAGAGGACGATCTTTTCTCCCAGCAGCTCAAAGGGTTGCGGGGATCCCTGCTCCAGTAGGCTGAGGGGCATCACCGGGTACCAAAAGCGCCGAAAGACAGGATGCTGAGTAACCAACATGGCTGAAAATCCCCAGGGTGGGTGTGGGATCCTGGCTAGCAAATTGGCCGATTGGGTTCCGTAGCCTCTGCCACAATCCCGTTTGCGGATCCCCCAGCCGAAAAGAGGGAGTTGGGGTTGCTACCAAGCCTCTTCCCCAGGGATCCCGCTGCTCCGGGAAAATTAACTCTCGGGACTTCTGGTAGCTTGAGAATACCGGCTTTGCGTTCAACTCGAGGGATCCCTTGACCCAAACTCTGCCTTCTCAGGCTTCTGCCCAGCCCAAGTTCTCTGCCGTGTCTTCCCCCCCGGCTACTTGGGATGTGATTGTCGTTGGTGCTGGGATCGGCGGGCTGGTGGCGGCCACCCAGTTGGCGGCCAAGGGCTACCAGGTGTTGGTGTTGGAAAAATACCTCATCCCCGGCGGTAGCGCTGGCTACTTCGAGCGTCCGGATCCCAACGGCAACGGGATCTACCGCTTCGATGTCGGGGCTTCCATGATCTTTGGCCTGGGCACTCAAGGTACCACCAACTTGCTCACCCGCGCCCTGGCTGCTGTGGGCCAGTCTTTGGAATCCATCCCCGACCCGGTGCAGATTGCCTACCACCTGCCCCAGGGGCTCAGCCCCTGCGTGCACCGGGACTACGAGCAGTTTTTGCAGGAGCTAGCCAGCTATTTCCCTCAGGAAGCGGGCAGCATTCGCCGCTTCTACGACAGCTTCTGGCCCATTTTCAACAGCCTCAACGCCATGGAGCTCCTCTCTTTGGAGGAGTGGGGCTATCTCTGGCGCTCTTTTGTCGGCAACCCTCGCGCCTGCCTGACCTTGGCCCGCTACTTGCCGGTGAATGTGGGCCAGGTGGCGCGGCGCCACCTACGGGATCCGGCGCTGCGGCGCTTTGTGGATATGGAGTGCTACTGCTGGTCGGTGGTGCCGGCGGAGCGCACGCCCATGATCAATGCCGGCATGGTGTTTTGTGATCGCCACTACGGCGGCGTCAACTACCCCAAGGGAGGGGTGGGGCAGATTGCCCAGAAACTGGCCCAGGGGCTAGAGGCCTGCGGGGGGCAAATCCGCTACGGGGCGCCAGTGCGGCGGATTTTGGAAGAACGGGGCCGCGCCGTGGGCGTCGAGCTCTCCAGAGGGGAAAAGCTCTTTGCCCGCAAGATCATCTCCAATGCCACCCGCTGGGATACCTTTGAGCGCCTCTGGCCGGGATCCCTGCCGGCGGCGGAGCGGCGCTGGCAAAGCCGCTACCAACAGTCTCCCAGTTTCTTAAGCTTGCACCTAGGGGTGCGAGCTGAAGCCCTGGCCGGCGAGCGCTACTGTCACCACATTCTTCTAGAAGATTGGCAAGACCTGGAGGCGGAGCAGAGCACGATCTTCGTCTCTATCCCCACTCTCTTGGATCCAGAGCTGGCCCCGCCGGGCCGCCACATCGTCCACGCTTTTACCCCCAGTTGGATGCAAACCTGGCAGGGCTTGGGCCCGGAGCAGTACCGGCAGCAAAAACAAGCGGCGGCCAAACGCCTTATCCACCGCCTGGAGGCCCTCTGGCCAGAGCTGGGATCCCACATCGAGCTGCTGGAGGTGGGCACTCCCCGCACCCACCGCCGCTTCTTGGGCCGCGTCGACGGCACCTACGGCCCCATCCCTCGCGGCACTCCCTGGGGCCTCTTGGGCATGCCCTTCAACCGCACCGCCATTCCCAACCTCTACTGCGTGGGCGATAGCACCTTCCCCGGTCAAGGCCTCAACGCCGTCGCCTTCTCCGGGTTTGCCTGCGCCCACCGGGTAGATGTAGACCTTTCCAATTCCTAAGGAAAATCATCGGAATTGCACAGCACTGACCACAAACTTAGCCACGTGCTCAACGCCTTACGGCAATCAAAGGAAAATCATCAGCGAGTACCACATCATGCACTAGATGACAATAGAGTGCTCAACGCCTTACGGCAATCAAAGGAAAATCATCGACTGGGACTCGAACACCCGTCCCAAGATAAACTGGTGCTCAACGCCTTACGGCAATCAAAGGAAAATCATTCCTCAATCCGCGCCACCAGGCGGCTCTCCATCTCCGGTGCTCAACGCCTTACGGCAATCAAAGGAAAATCATCAGGGAACAGGTAGATGGTGCGCCCGCCCCGGGCCAAGTGCTCAACGCCTTACGGCAATCAAAGGAAAATCATGAGTGGGATGACCTGGCGGCGGGCCAGGCTGAGAAGTGCTCAACGCCTTACGGCAATCAAAGGAAAATCATTTATTCTGACTCATTCGCGTGCTCGGAGAGTAGCCGTGTGCTCAACGCCTTACGGCAATCAAAGGAAAATCATATTGCTGAGTGTTCTTTAACTTTCCCCTCTCCCCCCGTGCTCAACGCCTTACGGCAATCAAAGGAAAATCATAGAAAAGGTCACGCAAGGGCAAGGACTACAGGGAGAGGTGCTCAACGCCTTACGGCAATCAAAGGAAAATCATTTCTTGAGTTTTAGCAACAACTCTGAACGGTTTATGTGCTCAACGCCTTACGGCAATCAAAGGAAAATCATAGAAAGGCTGATTAAACTCTGACGCTAATGAGATTGTGCTCAACGCCTTACGGCAATCAAAGGAAAATCATTGGATGTGGTGGCCGCGATTCTTGGCTCAGTAAAGTTGTGCTCAACGCCTTACGGCAATCAAAGGAAAATCATTGCCGTTCTATTTTGTGGAAAAGGGAGAGAGCTCACTGGTGCTCAACGCCTTACGGCAATCAAAGGAAAATCATGCCAATTGGTAAGCGACGATAGCGCCCAATGGAGACTTGGGTGCTCAACGCCTTACGGCAATCAAAGGAAAATCATACTTATCGCCTTGCGGCAATCAATGGGAAACATTAAGTGCTCAACGCCTTACGGCAATCAAAGGAAAATCATAAGCAGGGATAGAGATAGCACTCTATTTTGTGGAGACTGTGCTCAACGCCTTACGGCAATCAAAGGAAAATCATCAGACCAAAAAGCCTGATTAAACTCTGAGACAAGAGAGTGCTCAACGCCTTACGGCAATCAAAGGAAAATCATGGGTTAGGAGAGAAGTTCTGGCCATCCATGCCGTTCGTGCTCAACGCCTTACGGCAATCAAAGGAAAATCATGAGGGAGAGAGTAGGGGGAGCTCAGGCAGAGTTTTCGTGCTCAACGCCTTACGGCAATCAAAGGAAAATCATTTTGCAATCCAATATCGCCAACAATGCGTTAAATCTGTGCTCAACGCCTTACGGCAATCAAAGGAAAATCATGCCGCACCTCAGAATCCTTGCTTTGCAAGGCTCCGATAGCC
>NZ_JANSJJ010000172.1:0-668 GCF_047502715.1 Synechococcus sp. H55.10 | reverse complement strand
ACCCTGATTTGCTTAATCTGCGAAATGCCGTAAAACCATGGGTCAGAAGCTTCCAGCCGCAGAAAGGTTCCAGCCTTAAAACTGTTGGGGAAGGTGAGATGCTTCCCGTCTTGTGAGAGTTCCCACCCTGTCGTCTTGTATTCGACCGAGCGGCAGTGCTTCTGGAACTTGGGAAAGCCCTTCTTCCCTGGTTTCTTGGCTTGGCAGTTGTCATAGAAACGCTGGATGGCCGACTAAGCCCGCTCTGCGCTAGCTTGCCTTGCCATTGCGTTGAGCTGAGCTGCTCACTCATATTCTTTGGCCAGCACAGCAGAGAGTTTAGAGAGGTCGTACCGGCCAGCTCCTTGGTTATCCATTCAGTAGCGCAGGCATTTGTTGCGAATAAACTCAGGGGTCTAAACTACCACGAACAAAGATGCAAGTGTAGAGAACGCCTTGGCCGGTTTTGTTTTCTAGAGGATTGGTAAACTCGCCGGTATAGACTGGACTTGTTTGCCGCGCCTTTCATCTCGACGCTGACCTTGCAGCTAGAGCGCAAGCTTTCCCGTCTTGCAAGGTAAAGTAGCGATGGAACTTATCCGTCACCCGCAACCAGGGGGAGCGGCTGCCTTCTTTGCGGTAGCGGGTCACAAAGCCCTTTTCCACCAGCTCAGCCACATGTTGGTAAG
>NZ_JANSJJ010000171.1:0-624 GCF_047502715.1 Synechococcus sp. H55.10 | reverse complement strand
CCGCACCCTCTTGTGCTCAACGCCTTACGGCAATCAAAGGAAAATCATCGGCAACACCGGGTAGCCAGCTAACCTGGGCGGGTTCTGTGATCACCGCCTTACGGCAATCAAAGGAAAATCATTACTTCTCCCGTTCTCTCTCTCCCTCTCTTTCCAGTGCTCAACGCCTTACGGCAATCAAAGGAAAATCATCTGCTTCGCTGCGCAACCCCCGCCTACACGGTCGGTGCTCAACGCCTTACGGCAATCAAAGGAAAATCATGCACTGACCACAGAATCTTCGTCCCGCATCGCCTGTGCTCAACGCCTTACGGCAATCAAAGGAAAATCATCCGCTCCAACTCCTCAAGGCTCAGGCTGGACAGATCGTGCTCAACGCCTTACGGCAATCAAAGGAAAATCATCAAGGGTCGGCCCCCGCTCTTTACCTCGACCAAGAAGTGCTCAACGCCTTACGGCAATCAAAGGAAAATCATTACCTTCGCCACCCGGGCCCCACCCGCATCTTGGGCACGTGCTCAACGCCTTACGGCAATCAAAGGAAAATCATGAGCGTCGCCAGCAGCGCCGAAGTTTTGTCTTCTTCGTGCTCAACGCCTTACGGCCTGTCACTTATACACAACT
>NZ_JANSJJ010000170.1:0-669 GCF_047502715.1 Synechococcus sp. H55.10 | reverse complement strand
CACTATGTAGGCTACTACCATCCCTCTTTGGAGATCGGCCCTGAATGGGGATCCCTGGCCGACTATCTGCAGCATCTGGAGGCGCAGGTGCCCCTCACCTTGCTGTTGCCGCCGCAACGCCAGCAAATTGGCGGCCAAGTCTATGAGGTAGCGTTCATCGCAGATCCCGATGGCCTGCCGATCGAGCTCATCCGCCCCCAGGGATCCCCAGGATTAGAATAAGGTTTGCCCCGACGCAGGGCTCCAGGGAATATCTCCTTAATTGATCGAACGAGCGGATGCGGGTGGAGGCGGTCGCTCTCTCTAGCTGAGCTGGCCCTTAGGGATCCCAGCGCTAGATGTGTTCCTTGGCGGGCCAGCAAAAGCGGCAGGGGCAAAACCAGCGCCCCAAAATAGTGCCTAGAAAGGCAGCTCCTCCTCTTCGGGGGCTAGAGGGGACTCGGTTGCCGGCGGGCCGTAGGTTTCACCCAGATCCGGGGCGCCTTCTGCCTCCAGGCTCTCGAGAGCGGACAGTTCTGCCGTCGCCTCCTCGGGCGAGGTCAGGATCCCTTGCAAATCTATCAGGCTTCCGTTGAAATGGTCGGCAAACCGACGGGCCACCTCCGCCAGCTCATGGGCCAGGTCGTAGGAGGGTGGCCTTTCGGTTTGCACCACTGGGGCAGTAGATTG
>NZ_JANSJJ010000169.1:0-672 GCF_047502715.1 Synechococcus sp. H55.10 | reverse complement strand
GTCCATCGAGGGGGGAGCCCGCTGCGGCTACGTTAATCCCGATGCGGTAACCTTTGAGTCCGTGAAGGGACGGGAGTTTGCTCCTCAGGGATCCGACTGGGAGGAGGCAGTGGCCTGGGGGAAAAGCTTAGCCAGCGACGCCGACGCTGTCTATGACGACGTGGTGGTGTTTCAGGCCTCTGAGATTGCCCCCACGGTAACTTGGGGGATTACCCCCGGCCAGGGTATTGGGGTGGACGAGCGGATCCCTGCTCCCGAGGAGCTGCCAGAAAGCGAGCGGGAGCTGGCTAGGGAAGCCTATGCCTACATGGGTTTGCGGCCTGGGGATCCCATTGTGGGCACGCCAGTGGATGTCTGCTTCATTGGCAGCTGCACCAATGGCCGCTTGAGTGACTTGCGGGAGGCGGCCAAGATTGCCAAAGGACGGCGGGTAGCACCTGGAGTGAAGGCGTTTGTCGTGCCTGGCTCGGAGCGGGTCAAGCAGGAGGCGGAACGCGAGGGCCTGCGCGAGATCTTTGAGGCGGCAGGGTTTGAGTGGCGGGATCCCGGCTGCTCCATGTGCTTGGCCATGAACCCAGACCGCCTGGTAGGCCGGCAAATAAGCGCTTCTTCTTCCAACCGCAACTTTAAGGGCCGTCAGGGATCCCCCACGGGACGCACCCTGCTGATGAG
>NZ_JANSJJ010000168.1:0-672 GCF_047502715.1 Synechococcus sp. H55.10 | reverse complement strand
GGCCAGCTTTGGAGAAGGGGGCCAGCGGGATCCCACCCTCCCACGGCTACAGGCCGCCCTGGGCCACCACCTTTACAGTTGTCAGGGCTTCCAGGTCGATGGGCCCGCGCACATGCAGCCGCTGGGTAGAAATGCCCAGGGACGGGTCGCGAATCGCCCCCAAGGTAGGGATCCCGCTTCCGCGGCCTGCTGAGAGGGGCGTGGTGTTGATGTGGATAAGGGCCGCATCTACCTCCTGGAGAAAGCGCTGGGCCGCCGCCTGGCTGTCAGTGAGGATGGTTTCCGACTGATGGTAACCGTTTTTGTTAATCCAGGCGATAGCCTCCGTTAAATCCGCTACTAGCTGGAGGCGCAGATGGGGACGCCGGGTGGAGTCAAACCCTTCTCCCAGCGGCTGGAGCTGGGGAAATTGCTCTAGAATTGGGGCGGCCGCCTGGACATCGACCTCCCCCTGACTGAGCAAAGCTTCGACCAGCGCTGGCAGATGGCTGGCGGCCCAGTCGGCGTGGATCAGCAGCCAGAGGGTGAGGGGCTGGTAGATGGGGATCCCTTCTGGGCCATAGCGAGCCAAGGGATCCAGCAAAGCTGACTTCACCAAAGGCCAGGGAGCAGTGCGATCCAGATAAACATGGCCATAGCCCAGGTGGGTAGCCAGGATCGGCACTTTGCTAG
>NZ_JANSJJ010000167.1:0-2854 GCF_047502715.1 Synechococcus sp. H55.10 | reverse complement strand
CTTCCGAAGTTGGTTTGCTAAGTGTTGCTACTGTACCCCTTGATTCCTTAACAGGCTGTAGTAGCCCTGAATTGGAAAGTAAAACAGTTGATCTTCAGCGGACTTGCGCAGCACGCAGTAAAGCAGGGCATTGTGGCCAATCTGATTTTTGGTGGCTAGTTCGAGAATATCCTCGCGTTTCCATAGCTGCACAAACTTCAGTGGGTTGTATTCGACGTAGAGATAAGCCATTATCGTATAACCATTTGCCTGAGCTAGATCCCAGAAAAAAGTCGGTTGCACGTTGTAAAAACCATGGTCGAACCAGCCAGTAAAGGGCAGGCCATGGATCATCAAGCCGCCAGGCAGTGTGTAGTCGTGTATGGTTTTCATTACCTGAGCAATGTTGAAGATGTGCTTGGCTGTGCCAAGGTTAAAAACAACATCATAACGCTGGGGCAACTCAATAGGGAAATTGAGATCCAGCTTGAGAGCTGTCTCGGTGCCGTGAAGATCCACCGCCGTCATGGAGCGCGGCTGCCAGAAGGTGCGCCAAAAGATCTTGGCAATCTCGAACAGCATTCCGGGGCGCTTGGCTTGAGTTATTTCATCGAGCTGACGGAAGAGGGCAGTACGTTCTTCCTCTTTGGCAAAGCGATAAATGTCTTGGCCAAGCTGCTCGACAGCCACGTCGCCATACCAGTTGGCTTCGCCCAGTTCCAAACAGTCTCCTCCAAGTGGAATGGCGTTTTGCTCCCGCATTTGGCGAAATAGGGTGTATTCGATGGCGGTAATAGCCATAAATCTCTCTCAGAGAAAATTGCAGCGGCGGCAGGGCTCGACACGCAGACGGTTGTCCACTGTTGTGCGCAGTCGGCGATAGCTTGGGCTGTTGTAGATGTCGAGGACATGCTGCTCCCGAACGTTGCCTATGGGGTAGCGTGCCTGGCCATCGGCGCAACAATGGGCTACTACACCCGTTGCTGTGATCGATATATCAAACCAGCGGGTGCAGGCTACAGGCGGCACTGCGGAAGGGGGCATGTCAACCTGGCCAAGCCAGTTCGTGCGTGGAAAAATGCTCACTTCAAACAAGGGATAAGTTGTCTTTACCCAGACAGCAAAATCTTTATCAACTGCCGTGCCGTCACCGACACGCGACAGCACAATGCGCATTGGCAAACGTCCTTCAGCTTTTGCTTTGTGCAGCATGTCCAGGCTTTCGCGGGTTCGTCTATAGGGCAACCTCATTGTTGCCTCATATTCGTTCGGGCGATGATCGTTAAAACTAACCCACAAGTAGCCAAGATTGGGGAACTGGGTCAATCGTTCCAAGATCCGCTCGTTGATAAGCGAAGCATTGGTAGTCAAGGTGATGGTAGCGTGTGGTAACTCAGACTGGAGGTACGTAAGCAAATCAAAAATCCGTGCATCCAAAAATGGCTCATTGACCTTGAAGGGGCTTAATTGAAAGCGATGAAGACGTGGAATGTCTTTAAGGTCGTTGACGATTTTCTCTATGAGAGCATCGTCCATCTTTGTCCCTTTTCTTTCTAGCGAAGGATAGGGACAAAAGTTGCAGGCAGCGTTGCAGCGCGCCATCGTTTCCAGATGGACGTGGGCTGGAAAGTCAATGTATGAACTCTCCCGCATGGCCAGAGCTCTTCTCTGATAGTCCAGTAAGTTAGGCGGAATTGGGCTCATTTCAACGTTCTCTTGAAGCATGGAATTTTCTCCTGCAATATCTTCCCTACTGATTACAACACTTCCACGCAAGCTCTAGTGTAGGGGCTCTGCACCATTAGCGGGAAGGCTGCTGCCTGTGTCTGTTATGAGCTACCCCAGTGCATGGGTGGGTGGGGTTCCCCGCCTACCTAACGACAAGGCTTTTGTCTCTTCCCCTGCTCCAGTTGTTTCATCGTTCGCGGCAGCGGGACGGCGTCCATCCTGTGTACCGAGTCTGCGTTCGCAAAGCGTGGCGCTAGCCATATCTGTAGAGCTGAAGCATCCAAGACTCACGAGGCGGGTTCCCAGCCCTGGTTGGTAGCAACATCGAACATAACCCTCACCGACCCCCTGTCCCTCTCTATCGCAAAACCACAAGCAGACACAGACATGATAGCGGTACAGATTGACTCTAAGTGTATTGTTTCGTGCGGCGGTGCTCTGGTACACCCAAAGTCAATCTAGGGGCGCTGTCCATTCCCACCGTCTATACAGGGGGGCACTCCGCGCGTTTTGTTGACCCAGCCAGCAATAGGTTGAGCTGCGCTGAAAGATAGGCCAGACTAGGTTCGGTATGGCTAAGTGTGTCAGAACGAAGGAGGCGGCCAGCTCTTTGTTCGATTCCTCTCCAGCAACAACGCTTGGCTTCTGAAGCTTATCTGGTCAGTAGGACTTGCTGCCCGCAACTTGCCCGCAAGACTAAAGGAACGCCGCAAAGCCTTACGCAGCAAGCGTTTGCCGACTTAAAACTGCTGGCTTCCAAACTGCTGTTGTCGGTTCGATTCCGTCCGCCCGCTTCCACGCAACAAACACCGAACCAAACCGCAAAACCTGCTCCAGATGAGCACTTCCAGCCTCGAACCTTAGTCGAGGGTGCGTTTGAGTTAGGGGTGAATGGGGTAAGTTGGGGGTGAAAAGTAGCCGCAAAAAGGCCGCAAGGCTGAGGGCTGTGCGAGATGACTGAGAAGGCGCTGGTGCATATCCGAGTGGACAAACAGGCGTTACACCTGACGTGGACGTACCACGGGAAGCAGTAGCGGTTGTCCACCGGGATCCAGGACACGGCGGTCGGACGGCGGGTGAAGTCGGAAGCTGGTTGTCTTGGTTGAGCTTCTCGATGAGGAGTTGGATGAAGAAGCTGCTTTCAGAT
>NZ_JANSJJ010000166.1:0-2855 GCF_047502715.1 Synechococcus sp. H55.10 | reverse complement strand
GATCCCCGTACCCAGCTTCGCGTTAACCAATGGGCAGAAGTGGTCTTTGACATGGATCGCTTCCACCTCTTTGACCCCCAGACCGAGGAGCGGCTGGGATAACGCTGAAAAGCCCCCAGAAAGCTAGTTGGAAGAGCTGCTAACTGCAGTCGCCCTTACCGTAGGGGTGAGTTTAGGAGAATCACCAGGCGCTCTTCCAAAAACTTCAGGTTGGCCAACACTTGGCTAAAGGCTTCTTCCTGCGTCCAGTCCATAATCTCCATGGTTTTGTGAACCAGCGATTGCACCGGCACTGGTAAGGGGCCGAAGACATCCACCAGCCAGCGCACCGAGAAAGGATCGACGGTAATGTTCCCCTCAGCGCCCGGCCAGCCGTTGATGTTGACAGGCCCGTTGTCGCGAATGGCGTTGAGGAACGCCTGCTTGGCATCCAACCTCACCAAAAGCGGGTGGGCTTGTACAGTGCCATTCCACCATTCGTCGTTCGTAAACGGCTCAGCTTTGGGAACACCGGGGTGCCCACACCAAAAGTCGATCAGGCGGGTCATGTTGGGGAAAACCAGCTCGATGAAGTGAAGCTTTTGCTCCTCGCTTAACTTATTGATTTGCCGCATCGTGTAGGGCACCGGCTTGGTCAAAACCCTCTCCACCTTCCACTGCTGCCAGTTCACCATGCTAATAAACTCAAGGCCGGCCTGCCTTAACATCTCAAACACCTGCGGCACCGTAAAGCCCTTGTCGCTGCGCAGCAGGAAATTGGCTAGAATTCCCCCTGTGGTTTTGATGGCATCGCCGTTCCAGTGGCTCTTCACAAAGCTGGCATCGGTGAGAGCTTCCATCACCTCCCGCAGCAGCGGTACAGCTTTGGCCGCTGGCTCATCCATCACCCCCAGCAGCTCCATCGCATCCTGCATGTTGAAGATAAACTGCCGCTGATAAAGGCTGTGCACATTGCTGCGAATGATCCCGTCGGGCTTGAGCACCTGCCGCATGCCTTTCAAACCGGCCACCGGATCCTCCAGCAGGTAGAGAACGTCGTTGCAGGCGATAAAATCAAACTCCTCCCCCAGCGCCGTCATGTCGGTAATGTCCATAACATGAAAGCTGGCGTTCTCGATCTTGTGGAACTTGAAGCGCTGCTCCGCCAGCTTGACAGATTCGGTTGAGATATCCACTCCCACATAGCGAGCGCCGGGGTTGGCGGTTGCCAAAACCAAAGTTTCCCAGCCGGAACCACAGCCGGCATTGAGCATCACCTTGCCTTCTGGCATGACTACCTTGCGATCCCGCAGGTACCTGGCTGTTGTGAGGCTGTTGGCAAACAAGGCCAGGTTGTCGGTAACCGTCTGCTCAATCGGCACGTTCGGGTATGGAAACTCGTCAAACTGCGCCTGTACGGGGTTGGACACAACTTTCTCTGCCATGGCGGCCTTCCTGTGTTTTTAGGTATCCCAAACTCTTAGCACGCTCCCTATCGTACTGCACAGCCAGCAATCTATATCTCTCCGGCGTTCCTCTGGCCTTGAAGCGGGTAATCTTTGCTGGTAGCTTTTTGATAGCGCTGCCTTAGTGTTGATCTCATCCTGCCGGGGGGTTTTTTCCATGGGCTCACGCAGACGCCTATTGCTGTTGGCGGTAACTTTTCTCTTCGGGATCCTGGCAGCCTGCGGCCTGGCCACGGGGCCTGGCTTGATCAGCCGTCCAGAGACGCCCTCCTCCACCCCTGCCGCCTACTACGACGGCAACCCCCAATCGGTAACCATCCGCGATGTCGCCATCGCCTTTGCCATCGCCAGCGGGATCACCCAGCCCAGCCAGATTGTTAGCTTTGTCAACAACGTTTTGCGGGTGCAGCCGCCCATAACTTTGGCTGAGGTGACCACGGCCAACCCCAACCCAGTTGCCATTTCTGACTTCGATGGCGACGGCAGGGGGGGAACGATTCGCGACGCGGCCATCTTGTTTGCCATTGACACTCTGCGAACCCGCGACGCCAACCGCATCAACGATTTTGTCAACAATGTGCTGCGGCTACAGCCTCCCCTTAACCTGACGCCCGAACAGGCAGCCAGGTTGCCGGGGCCGGGGTTTGTCCCACCGACAGCCTCGCCTACTCCTTCCCCCACGGCCTCGCCCTCGCCGTCACCCCCTGATGAGATCACCATCCTGGGGGTGCCGCAGACGGTAACGGGTCGCCTGACCACCAGTAGTCCGCGGGATCCCCGTCGCCCGGATCACTTCATCCAGGACTTCCTGCTCAGCGCGTCCATGGGGCAAACGGTGCGGATCCAGCTTTCCAGCAGCGAGTTTGATACTTACCTCTTCATCGTTAACCAGGCTACCGGGCAGGTAATTGCCGAAAACGACGACTTTGGGGGGAGTAGGAATTCCCAGCTAGACTTGGTTGTGCAAGCTGGAATTAACTACTTGGTGCGGGTTAGCAGTTACGACCGTGGTGCTACAGGCGTTTTCCAGCTTAGGACTGCTCTGGTTGGCTCGGCACCTACTCCTGCTCCTACAGCTTCTCCCCCTGCCGGCGGCTTCAACATCGAGGTTGAATTTATCGACAATAGCCTCAGCCCTTCCCAGCGCGATATTGTTCTGCAAGCGGCCCGGCGCTGGGAGCAGATCATCACCGGCGATCTGCCCGATGCTGCCGTAATACTGCAGGCCGGTTTCTGCTCAGGTGGTTTCCCGCCAACAGCGCTGGTCAATCGCCGGGTGGACGACATCTTGGTGCAGGTAACCGGTGCCCGGCTTCTCTCTGGCCCTAGCGCTCCGGGGGGGACCCTTGGCCAAGGTGGCCCCTGTGGCTCTCCCCGGCCCGGGATCGGCATTTTCCCCTATGGCATAGT
>NZ_JANSJJ010000165.1:0-684 GCF_047502715.1 Synechococcus sp. H55.10 | reverse complement strand
AGGTAGCGATCTACACAAGCCTGGGTCAGCCCGCCGCCGGCTAACCCCATCACACTCCTAAAAGGAGATGGCTCTTGCTGCCGATAGCTCTTTTCGCCCACCAGAGTGGCTTTCACGGTCGCTGCCCCCCAACCGAGCCATTTTCTCGGCAAAATCTGGACAAACAGGTCCTCACCTCACTATGATGTACTACTGTTGCCAATCAAGTCCGCCCGCTCTGACGACGGTTCTCGGCAACCTAGCGTACTGCTAAACCAGATACTGCCTCTTTGCAGGTAAGTCTGAGCAGTCTTTAAAAGCAGTTTGGCGTGTGATTTGAGGCTGAACTAAGCAAAGGGGACAGCGCCGCTGGCGCTGTTTGGTCGCCAGGGATCCAGAGATTCCTTTTCATTGCTTTTTCGCCTGAGCGGGCAGGCTCAGGTAGTCCTGAGCTTCCTGCTGCCGCGCCGTTGCTGCCTGGATCCGGCTCATTGAGCCGTTGCAAGCTGATAAAAGCAAGTTGTAGAGGCTCGAGGGGAGGTTCTCGTGGCGCTTGGCATCCTTGGAAGAAAAGTCGGCATGACCCAGATCTTCTCTCCGGAAGGGTTGGCCATTCCGGTTACCGTCGTGCAGGCGGGGCCTTGCACGGTGACCCAGATCAAGACTCAAGCCACAGATGGCTACAACGCCGTGCAGTTGGGCTAC
>NZ_JANSJJ010000164.1:0-36121 GCF_047502715.1 Synechococcus sp. H55.10 | reverse complement strand
TCTCCCAGAGGCCCAAGCGCTCCGCGCCGCTCACACGACCACCCCCGGCCCCTCTCCCAGAGACCCAAGCGCTCCGCGCCGCTCACGCGACCACCCCCGGCCCCTCTCCCAGAGGGAGAGGGGAGATGGGGATCGGGGCTAGACCTGCTAGGTCTCTGGCTTGGGCAAGGCGGGATCCCGGCGAGTTTCCCTAAGGCTTTCGCCAAGAGAGGTCAGCTTGCCACCCTCTTCGGCGGCCAAGTCAGCAGAACGGGCGATCTCGTAGAGGCTTTTGACCACGCTAGAGAGGGGAATGGCGATGATCACGCCCAGGATACCCCCCAGTTGCGCCCCCACCAACAGGGCGATCAAGATCCACACCGGGTTGAGGCCAATCAGCTCCCCCATCAGGCGAGGGGCGATGACCCGATCCTTAACCTGCTGCACAATTAGGGAGACCAGCACCACCTTGAGGCTGAGCCAGATATCCTGAAAGGCCAGCAGCACCGCTGCCGCGCCGATGCCGATAAAGCCTCCCACCAGCGGGATCACCTCCAGCAGGCCGATCAACAGGCCAAACAAAAGCCCGAAGGGCACGCGCAAAAAACCAAAAATTGGCACCAGCATCAGGGCCATGATGAACCCCAACACCAACTGGCTGATGAGAAAGTTCTGGAAACTCAGAGCCAGGGCTTCGCCGATGCGCGGCCCCCAGGGCTTGGGAAAGAGGCTGAGCAACCCCTGCCAAAACTGGCCGCCGTAGAGCAGCATGTAGAGGGCCAACACCAGTACCAACACCAAATCGATCACCTGGTTAAAGGTGCCCAGGAGGATGTCCAGGGATTGGCCGGCAATTTTTTCGGCGCTGGCCTGCAGGCGGTTGAGGAGGGTGTTCACCAGCTCTGTCTGGCCGAGGTTGATGTTGCGCTCTGCCGCCCACAGGCTGATTTGATCCAGCCAGCTTTGTAAGGTATCCACCCACTCCGGGATCCGCGCCCCCAACTGCACCACCTGCTTGGCCAGGATGGGCACGATGGCGATCCCTACCAAGGCCAGCAGCACCACCGACAGGGCAAAAACCAGGGTGACCGCCAAACCCCGACTGACCCGATAGCGCCGCAGCACCTGTACCGGATAGTTGAGCAAAAAGGCCAGCACCGCCGCCGTCAGGATGGTGGTGAGCAGATGGCCAAACAGCCGGCCCACCTGTAGGGCCAGCCAGCCGCTAATGACGATCAAAATCCAGGTGAGCAGCAGCCGCTGCAAGGGCGAGAAGCGATTCATGCCAGGGGGATCCCCAAGAGCCTAAAAACCCAGGATGCTATATCCACTATCCACGTAGATCACCTGGCCGGTAATGCCGCTGGCCAGGTCGCTGGCCAAAAAAGCAGCCACATTGCCCACCTCGAGCTGGGTGATATTGCGCCGCAGCGGAGCTTTCTCCTCCACCGCGTGCAGCATGGCATGAAAATCCGAAATCGCCGAAGAAGCCAGGGTGCGAATGGGCCCGGCAGAGATAGCATTCACCCGGATCCCGGCAGGGCCCAGCTCGGCCGCCAGGTAGCGAACACAGGTTTCCAGGCCCGCTTTGGTTACAGCGGCCATGTTGTAGTTGGGCACCACCCGCACTCCCCCCAGATAGGTGAGGGTGAGGATGCTGCTGCCGGCTCTCAAGAGGGGCTTGGCGGCCCGGCAGAGGGCAATCAGGGAGTAGGTGCTCACATCCATGGCCAGGGCAAACCCTTCTCGGGAAATATCGCTAAAGTTGCCGCTCAGCTCTTCTTTTTTAACGAAAGCCAGGCAGTGAACCAAGATATCGACCTGACCCCATTTTTGGGCCACCCCTTGAAACAGATCGTTGATCTGCTGGTCGCTTTGCACATCGCAGGGAAGGAGAAAGTCGGGCTGTAGGGGCTCCGTCAATTGCTGGACTTTGGTTTTGAAGCGATCCCGCTCGTCGGGTAGATAGGTAACCCCCAGGCTGGCCCCCGCTTTGTGCAGTTGCTGGGCAATGCCCCAGGCGATAGAACGCTCGTTGGCAATGCCGGTTACCAAGGCTTTTTTTCCGGTCAGGTCTAGCATAGGGAGAACAAGGAGTAGGGGTGCATTGTTTATCTATCCTCCCACAGAAGAAGGGATCCCTTAGCTGGGCTGATAGGTGGAAGCCACGTGCAGTTCTTTGAGCTGCTTGGCCTCGACGCCGGCAGGGGCGCCGGTGAGCAAACACCTGGCCTGCTGGGTTTTGGGAAAGGCGATGACATCGCGGATGGAATCTTCCCCCGCCAGCAGCATCACCAGCCGGTCTAGGCCGTAGGCGATGCCCCCGTGGGGCGGCGTGCCGTACTCAAAGGCTTCTAGCAAAAAGCCAAACTTGTCCCGCGCCTGCTCAGGGGTGAGGCCGATGGCCTGGAAAACCTGCTCCTGGATCTCCCGCTGGTAGATGCGCAGGGATCCCCCGCCCACTTCCACGCCGTTCCAGACCAGGTCGTAGGCCTGGGCCCGCGCCGTTTTTAGGTCGGCCAAGTCGTCGGGGTGGGGAGCGGTAAAGGGGTGGTGCAGGGCTTCTAGGCGGTTTTCCTCGGCGTTGAACTCAAACATGGGGAAATCGGTGATCCAGAGAAGATTCAAGGCGTTCTCCGGGATCAAGCCCAGCTCCTGCCCCAGGTGCAGCCGCAGGCGGCCCAGCGACTCGTTGACCACGGCAGCCGGCCCTGCCCCAAACAGCAGCAGATCCCCTGGCTTGGCGTTGGTCATCTGCAGCAACTGCTTCTCCTGCTCAGGGCTAAGGCTTTCCTTGAGGGCACCAATGGTATCGAGGCTGCCGGCGCGCACCCGAATGAAGGCCAGGCCGCCCGCCCCGTACTGGGTAACCAGCTTGAACAGATCGCCGCCGGGCTTGATGCGGGTGTTGGAGATCCTCTCGTCGCCGCCGGGCACCGGCAGAGCCTTGATCACTCCCCCCTGCTGCAGGGCTTTGGCGAAGACTTTGAAGCGGGATCCCTGAAACACCCCCGAAACATCCACCAACTCCAGCCCAAAGCGGGTGTCGGGTTTGTCGGAGCCGTAGCGGGCCATAGCCTCGGCGTAGGTCAGCCGCGGGAAGGGACGGGGCAGGTCGATCCCTTTGACAGTTTTGAAGATGTGGCCGATGAGCCGCTCGTTGAGCTCCAAGATTGCCTCCTGATCCAGGAAGCTCATCTCCATGTCCAACTGGGTAAACTCCGGCTGGCGATCCGCCCGCAGATCTTCATCCCGAAAACAGCGGGCAATTTGGTAGTAGCGATCCACGCCAGCCACCATCAGCAACTGCTTAAAAAGCTGGGGCGACTGCGGCAGGGCAAACCACTCGCCGGGGTTGACGCGGCTGGGCACCAAGTAATCTCTGGCACCTTCGGGGGTGGAGCGGGTGAGGATGGGGGTCTCCACCTCGATAAAGCCTTCTTCGTCCTCCAGAAAGCGGCGAATGGCCTTGATCACCTGGTGGCGCAGTTGCAGGTTGCGGGACAAGCGCTCTCGCCTCAAGTCCAAGTAGCGGTAGCGCAGGCGAATCTCCTCCCGCACCTCTTCCCCTTCTTCCCCCGAGACACTGAAGGGAAGCTGCTTGCCCACGCGGCTGAGAATTTCCAGCTCTTCTGCGTAGACCTCCACTTCGCCGGTGGCCAGGCGGGGGTTAAAGGAGTCTTCAGGCCGCCGCTGAACCGTTCCCGTTGCCCGTACCACATATTCGTTGCGCACCTGCCCCGCCAGCTCGTAGGAGAGGGGGGTCTTCTGGGGATCCGCCACCAGTTGCACAATGCCGGAGCGATCCCGCAGATCGAGAAAGATCACGCCCCCGTGGTCGCGGCGGCGGTCGATCCAGCCGTAGAGGGTGACACTCTGGCCGATGTGAGCTGGGCGCACTTGGCCACAATAGAGGGAACGGGGCGGGCGACGGATAGCAGCAGGCATGGACGCGGTAAGAAAACAAGGGTCTGAGCCCCTATCATACAAAACTCAGCCCCCCTGCCTCGATTCTGCCCCTCAAGGACAATCAGGGGATCCGCCCAAGGCCCCCACAATCGTGCAGGTGTTGTGGCGCATCATAGCGATGTAGGTTTCGGCACCGCTGCCTGGCTCCCCTAGGGAGTCCGAGTACAGTTCCTGTTCGGCCACCTGGACTCCCGCTTCGGCGGCCACCGTTTGGATGAGAGCGGGGTTAAGGGTGGTCTCGGCAAAAACCGCCGGCACCCCCAGGGCGCGGATCTCCTCCACCAACCGAGCCACCGTCTGGGCGCTGGGCTGTTCCTCGGTGCTCATCCCCAAGAGGGATCCCCCCATCTTCAGGCCGTAGGCTTGGGTGTAGTAGGCAAAGGCAGCGTGGGTGGTCACCAAAACCCGGTTGGCAGGGGGAATGGTCTGAATCTGCTCTGCGATCCAGGCGTGGAGTTCTTCCAGCTCCGTCCGATAGGCGGCGGCATTGGCCTGAAAAAAAGCCGCTTCGCCGGGCACCTGTTCCGCCAGCTCCTGGGCAATGGGCTCCACCATGAGGATGACGTTTTCCACATTGCCCCATACATGGGGATCCGGCGTCGGGATCCCGTCCTCATCGGTGACGATGGGGTCGAGGATCTCGGCCAGGGCAACCCGCCGCGCCCGTTGAGCAGCAGCGTTGACGAGACGAATCAACCCCGCCTCCAAGTTGTAGCCGTTGTAAAACACCAGATCCGCCTGCTCGAGAGCTGCGGCATCTGCCGGTGTCGGCTCATAGACGTGGGGATCCTGTCCCGGCTGCAGCAGGCTGCTGAGCTCAACGCGATCTTGCCCCACCTGCCCTACCCAATCGGCGATCAAGGTGGTGGTAACCACAACGCGGGGACGTGCCACAGCCAAGCCGGCCAGGGACAGCCAACCGCCCATCAGCAGGCCAAGCCCTACCACCAAGCGGCGCAAAGAAAAGATCTTGGTTTTCATAATTGTTTCACTATTTGAGTTTCCCCTTAGGGTACACTGGTCTTGGCGAAAATGAAAGGAAAATGAAAAAGCCAGCGATTGCTCTCCCTCTTCGTCCGGCCTCTCTGGTGGTGCGGGATCTGACGGTGCGCTATGGCAAGTTGCTGGCGTTGGAGCGGATCAGCGCCGAGATCCGGCCGGGGCGCATCACGGGCATCCTGGGGCCCAACGGGGCCGGCAAAAGTACGCTGCTCAAGGCGCTGTTGGGGTTGGTGCCAAAAGAGGGGGGCGAGGTGCGCTACGGCGGCCAGGCGCTGCGGGGGGAGCAGGTGGCCTATGTGCCGCAGCGGTCGGCCATCGACTGGAGCTTTCCGGCCACGGTGTGGGATGTGGTGCTGATGGGACAGGTGAGAGCTGCCGGCTGGTTGCGCCGCATCGGTCCGCAAGGTCGGGAGCGGGCAGCGCAAGCTCTGGAGCGGGTGGGGATGGGGGCCTATCGGGATCGGCCCATCGGTCGGCTATCAGGGGGACAGCAGCAGCGGGTGTTTTTGGCGCGGGCTCTAGCGCAGGCAGCCGAGATCTACGCCCTGGACGAGCCGCTGGCCGGGATCGACCAGCCCAGCGAGGCCATTGTGTTTCAGGTTTTGCGGGAGCTGGCCGACGCCGGCCATATCGTGATGGTGGTGCACCACGACCTGGGGCAGGCGCTGGCCCACTTTGATGAGGTGCTTCTCCTCAACCGCGTCCTGATTGCCCAGGGATCCCCGCAGCAGGTGCTGCAGCCGCAGGTGTTGCAGCGGGCCTATGGCCGCATCCTGCCCTTGGACTCAGCTGCCTAGGGGGTGAGGGGTGGTATGGAAGGGCTCTGGCACACCCTGGCGGATCCCTTGCGGTTTGCCTTTATGCAGCGGGCTCTGCTGGTGGCGGTGGCCATCGGCGTTCTCTGCGCGGTGGTGGGCAGCTATTTGCTGGTGCAAAGCTTGGCCCTCCTGGGGGATGCCCTCAGCCATTCGCTGCTGCCGGGCCTGGCCATTGCCTACCTGCTGGATCTCAACCTCTTTGTCGGTGCCTTCGTGGCGGGGTTACTGAGCGCCCTGCTCATCCAGTGGATCCGCTCCGCCACCCCCCTCAAGCCCGATGCGGCCATGGGGATCGTCTTTTCTGCTTTTTTTGCCCTAGGGATCCTCTTAATCACGTTAATCCAACGGCGGGCCCGCATCGATCTCAACCACTTCCTCTTCGGCAACCTCCTGGGGGTGAGCGCCGCTGATGTGTTGACAGTGGTGGGCATCACCGTCCTGGTGCTGGGATTGGTGGCCCTCTTTTTTAAGGAGCTGACCTTCTACAGTTTCGATCCCCTGGGGGCCAAGGCAGCCGGCCTGCCTACTGCAGGGTTGGGATGGGGGCTGATGGCGCTCACCTCCCTCACTCTGGTGGCCAGCATGAAGGCGGTGGGGGTGCTGCTGGTGCTGGCCATGCTCATCACGCCAGCAGCAACAGCTTACCTGCTGGCGCCTCGCCTGCACCAGGTAATGCTGCTGGGATCCCTCTTTGGCGTCAGCGCTAGCCTGCTGGGGATGTACGCTAGCTACTACCTCAACGTCGCCTCCGGCCCGGCCATTGTCTTGGTGGCCTCCGTCTGGTTTGGCTTAGCCTTTCTGGCCAGAGTCATCTTCGGCCAAAGCTAAAGGCCGGGGAGAGAAGAGAGGGATCCCCGGCCCAGAGCCTATCCGATTAGAAGCGGGAAGAGCGACCATCTCGACTGCCGCCTGCGCTGGCCTGACGTGGCATTGCCTTGTTGACCCTCAGATCCCGGCCCATCCAGGTGGCGCCATCCAGCTCGTCGATGGCTTTTTGCTCGTCGGCCTCGTTTTCCAGCTCCACAAAAGCAAAGCCGCGCTTGCGGCCCGTTTCCCGATCTACCGGCAGCTTAATTTGCTTGACGGTGCCGTACTCGGCAAACACAAGCCGCAGATCTTCTTCACTGGCCTTGAAGGACAGATTGCCCACAAAAATGGTCATAACGTAGCGAACTCCGAACCTTAACCTTTAGCGCTCAGTTCGGAAGCTCACCTGGTTAGACCATTGGCTCAATCCGAACCTGATGCCAACCACATCTTAGTCTCCCCAACGGCATTTGCAAACTACCTGTCCAAGATCTTTCTCCAAGAATTTGCAGAAGCTTTTTTGAGCTAGGAAATTAAGGATCCCAACTGTTAGCAGCGCTTGCCTTGGCCCAACGGCTGGCGTTTGGGAATGCCGGGAGAGCGGGGATAGCAAGCTGGTGTGGGGGCAACTTTCTCCACCAGCAGGCAATGCCGTATCCCGTGGCTGCGGGGGGTAGTGAAGGCTTCGACGTGGATCAGCTTCCCCCCCAGGAGAGAAAGGGCTCGCTCCAGAGTTTGGGCTTCTGCCTCGATCCAATGGCCACGGTAGAGGATGGCGCGTCCCCCCACCTTGAGCAGGGGCAGACAATACTCGGCGCAAACCTCTGCCGCTGCCAGGGCTCTGGCCAGGGCCAGATCGTAGCTGCCGCGTTCCTGCGGGTCTTGCCCCCAGATTTCGGCTCGCTGGGCCACCGCCCGCGCCTGGGTCAGGGAGAGCTGCTGCAGGGCCTCTTGCACAAAGGCAATCTTGCGTTGGCTGCTGTCCAGTAGGGTGAAGCTGGCCTGGGGCAGGGCAATTTGGGCCGGGATCCCTGGAAACCCTGCCCCGGTGCCGATGTCGATGCCCCGCCAGGGCCGAGCTTGAATCGCCGCCCAGGATCCCAGCAAGCGCAGGCCCCGCAGCGAGTCCCACAGGTGTTTCTCCCAAAAATCGATGGGAGCGGTGATGCGGGTCAGGTTCTGGGTGCGGTTTCCGGCCATCACCAGGGGATAGAGCTGTTGCAGTTGCTGCCGCTGCGGCTCAGAAGGCTGCCAGCCCAGCTCCGCCAGCCAGCTCTCCCAGAGGGCCTCCAGTTCGGGGGGCTCAGAGGTAGGCGGGGCAGCCTTCTTCATCCCAGGGATCCCAGCCATCGCGATCCCAGTTGCAATCCGGCGGGAATGGCTCGGTCGGCCCAGCCTTTCAGCTCTTGGGTCAAGCCCTGCAAAGATCGGTCGGCGCCCAGCAGCTCCTGGTTCAAGCAAACCAGCTCCTGCAAATCCAGCTCCTGGCAGTTGGCCCAATCTTCTGCCAGCAAGTTGATCGGTTGGGGCTGAGCTTGCAACGGCTGCTGGGCAGCCAACTCCAGCTCTATATCCAAAAGCACCTGCTCCAGCCGTTCTACCCGCTCTTGCATCTGGGCCAATAAGGCCGCCAACTGCTGGCAGCAATGGTGAACCCGCTGAGCATAAACCTTGAGCGGCAGCGTCAGCGGCAGCAACGACTCAGACAACAGTTGAATCAGGTGCTGGGCCTCCAGTTCTTCCAGTTGCAGATCTTGCCAAATGGCATGGTAAAAATGGAGCGAGCGACGACAGGTTTCCAGGCGCTGGTAGCAGGGCTGCAATACAGAGCCGCGCAACTCCTGCAGATAATCGGCCCACAGTTGTCCAGCCTCTACCACCCAACCCGTTTGCAGAAAACTCCACCCCTGGGCCAGCAGCCAACTGATCACCAGGCCTGCCAACAACTGCGGCTTTTGCTGGGCCAGAAAAGGCAGAAGATGCTCTCCCCAAATCGCCAACCCCAGCCAGAGCAGAGCGGCCAAAGCCAAGTGGGGCAAGCTGATCATCTGGGCCAGAAGCTGAGCAGAACCTGCGGATCCCTGGGGAAGTCGGCGCTGCCGCAGCATCCAGATGAGCCCTGCACCCAAGCTGTACAGCCCTCCCCCCAACAGCGGGATCACCACCAACCACAGGGGTTGCCCCCTCCACAGGTGCGGCAATAGCCCAGCCTGGCCCGGCGCATCCCAACTGAGCAAATACAAAGCCAACAAAGCCAAAACCACACCCCACCCCTGCTGCCGTTTGAGGCGGCGGGCCAGCAGGCGGCGGCGACGACGAAGATAGGTTTGAAAGGATTCAGCCACAATGGACATAAAACGATGGATCGCAGATCCCTGCCAATATCCCCACCGGTCTGGATCGCCTCCTTACGATCATAAGTCTTGACTCGGCCCTGGCGTCTCTGGGTTCACTATTGCGATTGTTACTGGGAGTCATCGCTTGGCTGGCGGGGCAGGGCTCATCAGACAGTTTTTCAGAGAAGTTCTGTTCTCAAAGCGGGCCTGGGAGAAGCTGTCCAGGACAGGCGGCTGCAAGAAAATCCCCCATCCCTGCTACGATGGAAAGGTCCTTAACGTTTCTTATCCACAGCCAAGTTGGTTTCTTGGTTCGGGTTTTCTCTTCTGCACTGTGCGAGGTTTTGTGAGCGCTTCTGCATCTCTCCTTAGCTCTGACCTGTCTCTCTCCCCCCTCAAGGTGCAGCGCCAGATGATCGTTATTCTCGACTTTGGATCCCAGTACTCGGAGCTCATTGCCCGTCGTATTCGCGAAACCCACGTCTATTCGGAAATCCTTTCCTACCGCACCACTGCTGAACACCTGCGGCAAATGCGGCCCCAGGGCATCATCCTCTCCGGCGGCCCCAACTCGGTCTATGAGCCGGGCGCTCCTGCTTGTGACCCGGAGATCTGGAACTTAGGGATCCCCATCCTGGGCGTATGCTACGGCATGCAGCTCATGGTGCAGCAGTTGGGGGGCAAGGTGGAGCCAGCCCAGAAGGGAGAATACGGCCGTGCCGCCCTGCACATTTTGGATCCCACCGACCTGCTCACCAACTTGCCGGAAAACAGCATTATGTGGATGAGCCATGGGGATGCGGTGACCGAGTTGCCGCCAGGTTTTCACGCCCTGGCTGCCACAGACAACACCCCCTGTGCCGCCATTGCCGATCCCACTCGCCGTCTTTACGGGGTGCAATTTCACCCAGAGGTGGCCCACTCGGAGGCCGGTGCCTTTCTCATTCGCAATTTTGTCTATCACATCTGCGGCTGCGAGCCCACCTGGACAACGGAAGCTTTTCTGGAGGAGGCGATTCGGGAAGTCCGGGCCCGCGTGGGCGACAAGAAGGTGTTGTTGGCCCTTTCGGGGGGGGTGGACAGCTCTACTTTGGCTTTTTTGCTGCACAAGGCCATCGGCGACCAGCTCACCTGCGTCTTCATCGATCAGGGGTTCATGCGCAAGGATGAGCCGCAGCGGCTGCTGCGCCTTTTCCAAGAGCAATTTCACATCCCTGTCCACTACGTGGACGGACAAGAGCGGTTTCTCCGGCAGTTGCAGGGGGTCACCGATCCCGAGGAGAAGCGCAAACGGATTGGGGCAGAGTTTATTCGCGTCTTTGAGGAAGAATCCCAGCGGCTGGGCCCCTTCGAGTACCTGGCCCAGGGTACTCTTTACCCCGATGTGATCGAGTCGGCCAATACCAATGTGGATCCGGTGACCGGAGAGCGCATTGCCGTCAAGATCAAAAGCCACCACAATGTCGGCGGGCTGCCGGAAAATCTGCGCTTTAAGCTGGTAGAACCTCTGCGCAAGCTCTTCAAAGATGAGGTGCGGCAACTGGCCCGCTCGTTGGGTTTGCCGGAAGAAATTGTTGGCCGCCATCCTTTCCCGGGGCCGGGACTGGCCATCCGCATTGTGGGCGAAGTCACCAAAGAGCGGCTGGAAACCCTGCGCGAGGCGGACATGATTGTCCGCCAGGAGATCAACCGCTCCGGCTACTACCCCAAGTTGTGGCAAGCCTTTGCCGTGCTGCTGCCGGAAGTGCGCTCGGTGGGGGTGATGGGGGATAAGCGCACCTATGCCTGCCCAGTGGTGGTACGACTGGTTACCAGCGAAGATGGTATGACGGCGGATTGGGCCAGGGTGCCCTACGACCTCTTGGCCACCATCTCCAACCGCATCGTCAACGAGGTGCCGGGCATTAACCGCGTCGTTTATGACATCACTTCCAAGCCACCCGGCACCATCGAGTGGGAGTGATGCGGGTCAGGCGGGATCCCTTGCCTCTGGCCTCAAGGCCGGCCTGGATCAATCACCGATGGCCTGCTTCTGGCAGGGAATAGGAAGGGCTTGAGCTGAAGGGCTGAGCGGCTTGGACTTCCATGCGAGCCAGGGTTGTGGCCGCGTCGGCCAGTTGTAGGGCCAGGTTGGCACGGCTAATCGGATCCCGGGCATTCCAGAGATCGTGTCCCAAACAAAACACCCGATAGCGAAAGGCTTTGATCGAGTGCGATGGGATGACTTTGACCGTCATAGCTACAACCTCTTCTCCACAGAGACATGAATCGTCAGCAGAACCCGCTCGGGCTCAAGGTAAACAAATGTTACCAAAACAACCTCATCCTCAGAGGCGATACTTACTGGGCAGGTAGCTTTGGGGGGCTCCACCCGTTCATGCCTTACCCCCACAGTGTATTCTCCAACCGGCAGGTCATCAAATCCAGCATCCGCATAAATCAGCTCGATGGTTTCTTCTGCGATCAACTGCCCCTCTCGCTCCAAGAAACTGAGAAAAGGGATCCCGTCGATGGAAGTGAGGGCGTTGTTGGCCTGGTTGCGGATCATCACAAAAATGTCGGACATAGCTGGGATGCCCTCTCTCAAGGCTCCCCTCGCGAGGCTGCGGGAACGGGGCCCGACGCTTCTAAGCTGCCACCCAGTTCTTAGCCCTGGACGGGCGCAGGGACAAGACAGGCTTGCAACTTTTGCCGCAGCTTGGCCGTATCGAGGTGCTGGCCGATGAGCACCAACTGGTTTTTGGGCTGGCGAGGCCATGCATCGCTGCTGAGGGTGTAGCGCCGACCGCTGAGGTGGAAGATATGTCGCTCTGGGCTTTCTTCAAACCACAGGATCCCTTTGGCCCGAAAGACTGCCTCGGGCAACTCATTGAGAAAGTTCTGGAAGGCGTCTAGAGAAAAAGGCTGATCGCTCTCAAAAGCTAGGGAGTTAAAACCATCAACCTCGATGTGGCTGCGGTGCGAGTGGCCATGCTCGTGGCTGTGTTCGTGGTCGTGCTCATGGTTATGCTCATGGTCATGCTCGTGCCCATGCTCAGTGTCGTGAGCCTCCTCCTGGGGCAGAGAGCTGGACTGAAACAGATCTGTATCCAGGATCAGCTCCAGGGGTACTGCGCTGTTGACCGTGCGCAAAATGCGGGCATCTTCCTTGATCTCGCGGATGCGTTTTTCCAGGCGCTCGATTTCCGTCGGCTCGACCAAGTCCGTTTTGTTGAGGAGAATCACATCCCCATAGGCAATTTGGCTGTAGGCCACGTCGCTGTTGAACAGGTCGGGGGCGAAGTTGGTGGCGTCTACCAAGGTGATGATCGAGTCCAGCCGCGTCAGATCCCGCAACTCTGGCCCCAAAAAGGTGAGGGCAACCGGCAAGGGATCCGCCAATCCTGTGGTCTCCACCACCAGGTAGTCGATTTTGGCGGAGCGTTCCATCAGGCGCAGCACGCTCTCGGCGATGTCATCCCGGATGGTGCAGCAGATGCAGCCGTTGTTCAGCTCCACCAGGTCTTCTTCGCTGGAGACGATCAGCTCGCCGTCGATGCCGATCTCGCCGAATTCGTTGACCAGCACCGCCGTGCGCATCCCTTTTTGGTTGCTGAGAATGTGGTTGAGCAGGGTGGTTTTCCCACTGCCCAAAAAACCCGTGATGATGGTGACAGGTAAGCCTCGCTTGGGCACTTCGATGGTTGCGGTCATAGAGGGGCAGCGATCTAGATAAAGGGAACTCTTCCACTCTATCCTCATTGCCCTCGTCCCGTGAGACCGGGTGCCCCCCTCAGCTTGGCTTGTCGAGATGGCTATCTGTCCTGGGCGATTTCCACTCGGTTGCCCGGCTCCAGGCTGACGCGGAACTGTCGCGCGCCTGTCGGCAAGGGATCCGGCGGCAACTCCGGCAGGTCGGCAAAAGGAGTTGCGGCGCGGCGCTGCCGGGCCAGCTCATTCTCCGGCTCGGCAGCCAACAGGGATCCCGTCCCATCCACGGTTATCCAATAGACCAGGCTCTCCTGCAAATCAGGGGGAGACTGCCATTGCTCTGCCAGAGTGTCTCGCAGACGGAGAAGGGGAGCCGGCCCTGTTGAGTCAAGTTCTGGGGCAGTTGTGGCCAAAGGCTGCGGTTGACCCGACACCGCAGGGGTGGTGAGCTGCTCCTGCACCGAGTTGGCAGCCGTAGGATCCCTGGGTGGGCGGCTGGCCCAGATCCCGACACCGGCCACGAGAGCGATCCCTCCCACCAGCAGGGCGGCGATCCCGGTGGGCTGTCGATACCAAGCCCGCCTCACCGGAGTTCCCAGACTGGCCAGTTGGGGAATGTCATCGGCCACTTGGGAAAGGTTCTCCAGCAGGTCGTACAACTGGGTCATCGACAGATCCACCTGGGCGATGCGATCCTCCCCTTGGCGCACCGTGAGGCGATGAAAAATAAAATCCAGCGGACGGATGGCCACAGTACCGCTGAAGGTTCCCTTGGGTTCTCCGCTCAGATGGGATCCGACGTAGCGGTCGATCACCGTGATCAAATCGTTGAGCCAAACACTGTCCCCCTGCAGAGTTTTGCTGGTCTCCCCCTGGCGAATTTCCAACTGACACTCGAAGTTCTGCTGGATGGCTCGCAGGAGCGGCGTTGAGGAACCCCCCGCAGCTTCGGGCAGGCTGGGCGCTTCTCCCCGCACCGTGAGGGTCGAGGTGGGCTGTTGATAGGTATGGCTGAGAAGGGTGAGACTGGGCATGGCAACCGAAACAACACAGACTAAGGATCCCAGGAGAAGGAGTCTATTTCAGGAAGAGGGCAAAGCATCCGATCCGGAGCTATGGGCTACCTCCCCTTCTTCTAGGTCACTGCCGGCGGGCAACTCCATCTCAGGACGGCTGAGCAAGGCTTTCCACAGGCGCTGTGCCCCTCTGGGGCTGCTGTAGAACATCAGCTCGATCAAGATGCGCAGGGCCAGCTCGGCAAGGCTGTTCTCGTCGCGCACATCCCCATCCACCATGCGGCTGCGATAGTGAGAGAGAAATTCATCTAGGTAGTCTCCCACCAGCGGCTGACGGAAAGGGCTGAGCTCCTGCTCGACAGCAGCTTCCAGTTGTTCCAAGGTGCTGCGGATACGGGCCTGTTGCTGAGCAGCCAGATGGGCAATCACCATCACCAGGGCGCGGGCCTCTTCGATATCGACTCTCTTGCGCCCACCGCTGCTGCGGCGCAGAGGGTTAGCGTTGCGCAGGCGCCAGAGGGCTACCCGATCGCCAATCTGATCTTCCAAGTCTAGAGCTTTGGCTGCAGCCAGAACCGCCTCAGAACTTTCTCCGCTCAGGGATTCCAGCCCCAGTAGCAACAAATCCAACTGGGCTTTGATGGTACCGGTAGCTGTGGTAAGGCCGGCGGGCTGAGGGTCTAGCTGAGTCTGTTTAGATTCCACCGTCACGCTGTCAAGGGGAGCTTTTGGTTTCAACGAAACTCTATGATCTCCTGTTCGAGCCAAACCTGCAACCGGATCCCTCCTGTGCTTGAGGGAGCAAGACTTTCTGACCCTTGCTCTGGCCGAAGGCTTGGATAAGGACATCTGGCAGGCGCTGGCCATTGTCCTGCTCATTCTCGCTTCTGAAGAGTTCCCCAACCAGGTTAGAAGTCAGACCGAGTTGTTCTGGGTCAGTTGTTATTTTTGCAACGAACCCATCTTTCCAGCCTGTTGGCCCTCAAGAAAAGGAGAGTGGCAAGACGGCGCTGTTGGCCCAGAATGGTGGTGTATGATTGGAGTCTGTAGCGGCTGGGAAGAGAGAGGGATCCGCATTTTGCGGCTTGATTGCCTGGCTGTCTCTGGGCTGCCCTTTCTGACCGCCTCAGCGCCGGGCGTACCCACAGATGAGCATGAGCGCTCCTGCTGCCCAACCCAACCCTGTCCACTGGGTCTTGATCCTCACCGATCAGATGGGTCGGCGCGGCGTTGTCTTGGACAAGATTTACTACTCGGTGGGCCGGGCAGCCAGCAACCACATCCGCCTCTGCGACCCTTGTGTTTCGCGAGAGCATGCCCTGATTATCCGCATCCCGGAAGAGAACCGGGCCGGATACGGCTACATGATCTTCGACGGCAGCTCGGCATCCCGCCGCAGCACCAATGGTTTGTTTGTCAATGGGAAACGGGTTTTGTCCCATCGCCTTGAGCTTTTGGATAAGATAGGCTTCGGCCCGAATGTGACGGCAATTGTGGAGAGCACCGACCGCCTCAGCCCGGAGACGCTAGCGGCTCTCTTGAGGCCGCCGACCCTCGGCGACAATGTAGCCCTGGCCGGATCCCAGAGAGCAACCTCGAAAGAGACGCCCAGAGAGAACGACGACTTCACCGCCGCTTGATGGGGTGAATGATTCTCAACCCAGCCCCCTGCCGAGTTTTGGGTTCCTGTGCCTCCCATGCCCCCTGCCCTGAGCGGCTACTGGCAAAATGGCTTCGACCTGGCAGCCCATCTGGGATCCTTCCTGGGCCTTGAGGCTGGTGAGCTGCGGGAGAAGCTGCGGCTGGGGCAGCAACAGTTGGCAGAGCTGGGCCGGCGCGACTTCGGCTGGGATCAGGCAGACGCCTTTTACCGGGATCGGGTGGGATCCGCCTATTTGCTGGACTTGGCCGCTTGGCACCTGAGCAGCACCGACTACATCGGCAATACCCTGCGCCTGGTGGCCGACCATGCCCGCGGTCTGGTGCTGGATTTTGGCGGTGGCATTGGCACCCACGCCATTGGGGCGGCTCTCTGCCCGGCGGTGGAGCAGGTGATTTTCTGGGATATCAACCCCATCCATCGGCAGTTTGTGCAACTGCGGGCGGAAAAGCTGGGCCTAGGCGAACGGATCCACTGCCCGGAAACCTTCCCGCAAGGGATCCCCTTTGACACCGTCATCTGCTTCGATGTACTAGAGCATTTGCCGGATCCGGCAGCGCAGTTGCGTCAGTTTTACGCCTGGCTTAAGCCGGAAGGCAAATTGTTGATCAACTGGTACTTTTTCAAGGGGTTTAATGGTGAATTTCCTTTTCACCTGGACGATCCGCAAAAAGTCGAGCAATTCTTTCAGGTGTTGCAAAGCCACTTCTTAGAAGTGTTTCATCCCTATCTCATCACCGCCCGCTGCTACCGTAAGTGGAACAAAAGCTGAGGGGAGCGGCAACTGGGATCGCAAATCCAATCGCCCAAGCAGGACGGAGTCTCTGCAGTATGGTCATTCCAAATAGCAATGAAATGCTTCGTTACTGTCGTGATTGCTACGAACGCTGCCGCGAACGCGCCCCTCTAACTCCCCTCTCCCTCAGGGAGAGGGGCTGGGGGTGAGGGCCATCCCTCAGGGAGAGGGGCCAGGGGTGGTCGCGTGAGCGGCGCGGAGCGCTTGGGCCATCCCTCAGGGAGAGGGGCCAGGGGTGAGGGTTAACTCCCTGATTAGTTCTCCTCATGGGCAAAGCGACGGTAGAGAAAGTCGAGGGCAGAGTTGCGCAATTCGTAAAATTCCGGCATTTCCATGATGCGCGCGCGGCTGCGCGGTCGCCCAAAGGGGATCGTCAAAATCTCGCCAATATGGGCAGCAGGGCCATTGGTCATCATCACCACCCGGTCTGCCAGATAAAGAGCCTCGTCGATGTCGTGGGTAATCATCAAAACCGTGCAGCGGTGATCTCGCCAAATGGCCAGCAGCTCATCCTGCAGCTCTTGCTTGGTAATGGGATCCAAGGCCCCGAAGGGCTCATCCAGCAACAGCACTTCTGGGCGCACCGCCAGCGCGCGGGCAATGGCCACTCGCTGCTTCATACCCCCGGAGAGCTGCTTGGGCCGCTTGTGGGCTGCTTCGGCCAAACCCACGAGTTCCAGGTGTTCTTGAACGATTTCCCTTTTCTCTCTGGGGGATTTATCGGGATAGACCTGATCCACCACCAAATAAACATTTTCAAAAGCCGTCAGCCAGGGCAGAAGGGAATAGTTCTGGAACACCATCATCCGATCCGGCCCTGGGGCGGTGATGGGCTGGCCCTTGAGGGTGATGGATCCCGAAGTAGGAGCAGAAAACCCGGCCACCATGTTGATCAAGGTGGACTTGCCGCAGCCGGAGTGGCCGATGATGCAGACAAATTCGCCGGCGGCCACTTCCAAGTTGACATTTTCTAGCGCCACAAAGGCTCCTGCCGCCGTAAAGTAGGTCTTGCCCACATTCTGAAGGGAAAGAAGGGGCAGACCTGAGAGGGAAGAGGCTGAAGAAAAGGACAAAGAAGTTAAGCGAGAGTGGGTCATCATAAAGCCTTCCAGTTGAGTTCAGTAGGGCAAAAACTAGACCTTGCTGAGGGGGTATTCCTGCAGCTTCAGCTCCTGGCGAATGGCCACCGACTCCAGGTAGTTCAAGGGATCCTCGCCATCAAAGCGGGATCCGTCGGCAAAGAGCAAAGCCCCGCGATCGTGGGCCCGATCCGGCAGCCCCAGTTCTCTGGCAGCTAGGGCGTAGGTTTTGTCATCCAGCACTTGGTCGAGGACAGCAACCCAATTGCGAGGGAAGGGGCAGATGCCCCAGCGAGCCATCTGCGTCAGGATCCAGAGGTGCTCCAAGCGTTCGGGGCAGGTGTTGCGCCCGTTGGCAAACTGGTGGAAACCGACAATCACCTGCGATTCATCGGCAATGCCCCGCTGCAGGATGCCCCTCCACCCCGGCTCCAGATCGGCTGTGACCACGCCCACATACTGGGGCTGGGCCAGCCACTCCAGGATCTGGGGACGGTGCTGCGGCTGATCGCAGTAGTGACAGGCCTCCAGCAGCGCCTTGACCAGAGCCACGTGGGTGCGGGGGTAGCTTTGGGCCCAGTCTTGGCGCACCGCCAGGACTTTCTCGATGTGGCTGGGCAAGAGTTCGGGAGTGGTGGCAACGATAACCCCCACCTGTTCCCGCACGGCGCGGGAGTTCCAGGGTTCGCCCACGCAGTAGCCGTCGATGTTGCCGGCCTTGAGGTGGGCCACCATCTGCGGCGGCGGGATCACCGTCAACGTCACATCTCGATCCGGATCCACGCCGCCGCTGGCCAGCCAATAGCGCAATAGGAAGTTGTGCATCGAGGCCGGGTGCACCACCCCCAGCGTATGAACCGTATCGGGAGTTTGGCGGAGGTACTGGCGAAGATCCCAGGGGCTCTGGAAGGCCTGCAGCAGGAGTCGGCGCCCAAAGGTGATGGCGTTGCCGCCGCGGGAAACAGTAAGCGCAGTTACCAAAGGCACCGGTACCCCGCCCACCCCCAGGGTAGAGGCCAAAGGGATCCCGGCCACCACCAGGGCCGCATCCAGCCGACCGGAGCGGCTCCCTTCCCAGATGGTTTTCCAGCCCGGCTCCCTGACCAGCGTGACCTGTTCCAGGCCGTACTTCTGAAACAGGCCCTTTTCTTGGGCCACCACCAGAGGGGCGCAGTCGTTGAGGGGCACAAAGCCAATTGCCAAGTTGACTTTTTCCAGCCCCCCCTTGGCGATGGCCACACGGGTAGGAGTTTTCTGGCGGGCCCGCTTTTGCTGGTTGAGAAAGTAGATCATCTCCCCCCGCAGGCTGTAGTACTCGGGGTGATTCACCACTTCCAACCGGTGGCGCGGCCGCGGAAACGGGATCCGCAAGATCTGGCCGATGCGGGCCTCCGGGCCATTGGTCAGCAGCACCACCCGATCCGAAAGCAGAAGCGCCTCATCCACATCGTGGGTAACCAAAATACAGGTGAGCTGCTCCGCCTGGGCAATCTCCATCAGTTGCTCCTGCAGGCTGCCGCGGGTGAGGGCGTCCAACGCCCCAAACGGCTCATCCAGCAGCAGCACCCGCGGGCGAATGGCCAAAGCCCGGGCAATGGCCACCCGCTGTTTCATCCCCCCCGACAGATGGGCGGGCCGCTTGTCGGCTGCCCCCTGCAAACCCACGCGGCGGATGTGCTCTTCCACGATGCGGGCTCGCTCTGCTTGGGGAAGGGATCCCAGCACCTCGTCCACGGCTAGGGCGATGTTTTCCCGCACCGTCAGCCAGGGCAGCAGGGAATAGTTCTGGAACACCACCATGCGCTCCGGGCCGGGCTCCGTCATCTGCCGGCCTTCCAGCAGCACGCCGCCGCGGGAGGGTTTTTCCAGGCCGGCGATGATGTTGAGGAGGGTGGACTTGCCGCAGCCGGAGTGGCCAATTAGCGAGACAAATTCCCCTTTTTGGATCTCCAGATGGATGTCTCTTAGAGCGGGATAAACCTCCCCATTGTCCAGGAAAAAGTCTTTGTCTACATGGTCAACTTCGATGTAGGGCTGAGTCTTCATGATGCTACCTAAGGGATCCCTTGAGATTCATTTTTGAAAAGTGAGCAAACTGTCAGCAGCCAACTCCGGGCTCAGTCCAACCTAGTGATCCTCGGCAACCACCAGCGAGCCAATCCAAGCCGTAACCCGATCCAACAAAAGGCCAACCAGGCCGACATAGATCAAAGCCACAATAATTTCGCTGATGCGGGAGCTATTCCAGGCATCCCAAATGAAGAAGCCGATGCCCACCCCGCCAACCAACATTTCTGCAGCCACAATCGCCAGCCAAGAGAGGCCCACCCCGATGCGCAGGCCGGTAAAGATGTAGGGCACCGTGGCCGGAAAGACAATCTTAAAGAAATACTTCCAGCCGGACATGCGTACAATTCTGGCCACATTGCGGTAGTCCTGTGGGATCCGCTGTACACCGGCAATGGTGTTGATCAAAATGGGCCAGAGGGCCGTGATGAAGATAACAAAAATGGCGGAGGGGTTGGCATCGCGAAAGGCGGCCAAAGAAATCGGCAGCCAAGCCAGAGGTGGCACCGTGCGCAACACCTGAACAATGGGATCCAAAGCCTCATGCAACCAGCGGTTGACCCCGATCACCATGCCGCCCAAAACCCCCACCAGACTGGCCAAGAAAAACCCAATGAACACCCGCTGCAGGCTGGCCCAGATTTGCCAGAACAGTCCTTTGGCGTTGCCGCCGTAGTCAAAAAAGGGATCTTTAATGAGGGGATCCCAGGTGTCCTGCCAAACTTGGAGCGGGGTGGGCAGGTTGGCGCCGGGCCGGCTGTAGAGGATTTGCCAGAGCAGGAGCACGATGAAAATTGCCGTAGCGGGCAAGAGAATGCGGCGCAGCGCTTGATGGATCCGGACTCGTTGCCTCCAAGCGGATCCAGAGCTCGTGGCAGAAGGGATCCCGGCATGGGCCTGAAGAGAGGCACCTTGGCTCAGCAGCCAACGGCCTAAGCGGATGAGCAAAGGGAAGAGGTGGTAGCTCGCCTTCAAAGCAAAGTGGAGAACACGCATAGTTGTTTGGGAGTAAGGCTATTGTCAAACGTCAGCTTAGGGGAATCGCGAGAGAGAAGGGGTTTCATTTGAACAGGTCTGGGGTTTCTTAGGGAAATTGAGGGATCCCTTCTCTCTCGGACAGGGGGTTTGCAGTAGTTCAGGTTAGGCCAGCTTCTTGATGGCCAATTTCTCCAGATAGGCAGCCGGATTTTCGGGATCGAACTTCACCCCATCGAAGAAGGTTTCCACGCCGCGAGAGGTGCTGGGGGGAATGGCGGCCTCTTGGCCAATGGCTTTGGCGGCCTCGCGCCAGAGATCTTCTCGGTTGACCTTGTCCACCAGGGCTTTGGTATCCGTGTCGGCGGGCAGATAGCCCCAGCGGATGTCTTCGGTCAGGAACCAAAGGTCGTGGCTCTTGAAGGGGTAGGAAGCATTGTCTTGCCAGAACTTCATCAGGTGGGGGCTGTTTTGCACCACTTTGCCGGTGCCGTAGTCAAAGGTGCCTTTGGCGCGACCCAAGATATCGGCCACAGGAACCCCCAGCCAGCGGCGGTCGCCGATGATCCGGCACATTTCCTCTTTGTTCTCCATTTGGTCGCACCAGATCTGGGCTTCTTGCACCGCCTTCAACAGCGCCAAGGTGGCTTTCGGGTGGGCATCCACCCAGTCAGCCCGCAGAGCAAAGGCTTTCTCAGGATGGCGATTCCACAGCTCGCCGGTGGTGAGGGCGGTATAGCCCTCTTTTTGGTTCACCAGTTGAGCATTCCAAGGCTCGCCCACACAGAAGGCTTCCATCGTTTTGGATTTCATGTTGGCCACCATCTGGGGCGGCGGCACCACAATGACAGAGACATCGCCATTGGGATCGATCCCGCCGGCGGCCAGCCAGTAGCGCATCCACAGGTCGTGGGTGCCGCCGGGGAAGGTTACCGCGCATTTGGGATCCCTGCCGGCAGCTCGCGCTTCCGCAAACTTGGCTTTGAGGGGGGAACTATCCAGGCCAATTTGCAAATCCCGGTACTCGTTGGCAATGCTGATGCACTGACCGTCCAAGTTCAGGCGGGCCAGAATGTACATCGGTACCGGCTTGCCATCGGTAACTTTGCCGGTGGTGATGAGATAGGGCATGGGGGTGAGAATGTGCGCCCCATCGATGCCGCCAGCAGCGGATCCCAGCACCAAGTTGTCGCGGGTGGTGCCCCAAGAGGCCTGCTTGACCACCTCCACGTCCTTCATGCCGTACTTGTCAAAAAACCCCTTCTCTTTGGCGATGATCAGGGGGGCGGCGTCGGTGAGAGCAATGAACCCCAGCTTGGCCCGCGGGGTCTCGGGAGTATCGGCCTGGGCCACCCAGTAGCCCTGACCCAAAGATTGCGATTGGGCGCGTGGGATCCCAGCCGCGGCTGCTCCTGCTGCCAGGGCGGCTGCCCCGGCCAAAAATTGGCGACGGGAGAACAGTTTAGACATCGGAACCTCCAAGATTTTGAACGACGCAGAGAGAAAACCTTCCCCAGACTTGGCCCCTACTTAGCAAGCCATCACGGGGGAAGAAGCAGTTTGAGCAGCCGATGGACGCTGGCGCGGCCTGGCCCCGAAGTGCTCAATCAGCAGCTCCACCAAGACGGGCTTGAGGTCTTCGCAAGGGATCCCTCGACGCACACATTCGCCCAGCTTGGCGTCTTTGCCCACTTCTCCCCCCATGTAGATGTCCACCGCTTCCACCGGCTTGCCGTCCTTGCGGGCGGTGGTGCCCATTAGGCCGATATCGGCCACCTGGGGCTGGCCGCAGGAGTTGGGGCAGCCCGTCCAGTGGATGCGCACCGTCTGCGGGATCTCCAGCTCGGCTTCCAGCTCTTCCATTAGAGCCACAGCGCGGTTTTTGGTCTCGATGAGGGCAAAGTTGCAGAACTGGTTGCCCGTGCAGGACACCAGCCCCCGCTGCAAGGGCCCTGGGTTGGGGGAGAACTTTTTCAAGAGCGGCTCTTTAAGCAGCGGCGCCACCCGCGAATCGGGCACATTGGGGATGAGCACGTTCTGCTCCACCGTCAGCCGCAGCTCCCCGGAGCCGTATACCTCCGCTAGGCGGGCCAGCTCCATCATCTCCAGGGCATTCAGCCGTCCCACCGGCACGTGCAGGCCAACGAAGTTCAAGCCCGGCTGCTTCTGGGCATGCACCCCCAGGAGATCCCGCTTCTGCCAGACCACCTCATCTTTTTCCGCCGCTCTGGACAGCGGATGGCCGATCTGCCGCTCCACAGCCGCCCGAAACTTCTCCAGGCCCCACTCGTCAATGAGCCACATCAGCCGCGCCTTCTGCCGGTTGGCCCGCAGGCCGTGATCCCGGTAGACCAGCAGCACCGCCTCGCACAGAGGAACCACATCGCGCGGATCCACCCAGACATCCAGCCCGATGGCCTCGGCACAGCGGCGGGCCGAAAAAAAGCCCCCCACCAAGACGTTGAAGCCCAGCTTGCCCGCTTTGAAGGCCGGCACAAAGGCCAGGTCGTTGATCTCCGCATGAACGGAGTTGTCGCGACAACCGCAGATGGCGATGTTAAACTTACGCGGCAGATTGGTGAAGGAAGGGTTGCCCTCGCCGTTGTTGGTTACCATGTCCTGCACCTTGCGGGTGAGGCCGCGCACGTCAATCAGCTCATCTGGGTCAATGCCCGCGAGGGGGGATCCCGTAATGTTGCGCACATTGTCCATGCCCGACTGGATGCTGGTTAGGCCCACCTCCTTCAAGTAGCCCAAGATCTGGGGCATCTCCTCGATGGGGATGCCGCGCAGTTGCAAGTTCTGCCGGGTGGTGATGTCGGCTACGCCATCTTTTCCATAGGGATGGATGATCGCCGCCAACATCCGCATCTGGCCGCTGGTCAGGATCCCATTGGGCAGGCGCAGCCGCAGCATAAACTGGCCGGGCGTGCGCTTGCGAAAGAAGATCCCCAGCCACTTGAGGCGGTGATCCCGGTCGTCTTCAGGGATGTTCTCCCAGCCCATGCGGGCAAACGCTTCCAGCTCGGCTTTGACCGCCAGCCCGTCCTTTTCGCTTTTGAGGCGCTCAAATTGGTTCGCCATCGTCGCTGCCGTAGGGTAACACCGGCTACCTTAGCGATGGCCAACCGTTAACTTTGGTATTTGCCGTTACATTTTGTAACAAGTTATGCCGTTTTGTCATTTTCCAATTGCGGTTTGTGCATAAAAGTAGGCTTGCAAAGGTGAGGCACAGTCATTTCAAGCAGCAATGAAACGTTTCTCTGCATCCTCATGGCTATGCAACGCTGTCGTGAACGCGCTGCTCTAACCCCCCTCTCCCTTTGGGAGAGGGGCTGGGGGTGGTCGCGTGAGCGGCGCGGAGCGCTTGGGCCATCCCTCAGGGAGAGGGGCTGGGGGTGAGGGCTGGGCGGTCTGGATCTGGCTCTGCCGTGCTATGTGTAGTCGAGGTCGATTTTGGTGAACTATGGCCGGCAACTCTATTCGCTTTGGTACCGACGGCTGGCGAGCCGTGATCGCCGACGGCTTTACCTTCCAGAACTTGGCTATTGCCGCCCAGGCCAGCGCCCAGGTGTTGGCCCGCACCTATCCCGGCGCAGGGATCCTGATCGGCTACGACAACCGCTTTCTCTCTGAACGCTTTGCTGCCCACGCTGCCGAGGTGGTGGCGCGGTTGGGGATCCCGGTTTATCTCTCTGCCTGTGCTGCCCCGACGCCGGCCTTCAGTTGGGCAGCCAAGGAGCGCGGCTGCCATGGAGCCTTGGTGATCACCGCCAGCCACAACCCGCCCCACTATTCCGGCCTCAAAGTCAAAGGCGGCTTTGGCGGCTCCGTGCCCCCGGAGGTCACCGCTGCCATCGAGCAGGAGCTGCACCACCTGCAACCGCTGGGATCCAACTCCGCCCCCATCCACACCTGGGATCCCTGGCCTGGCTACCTGGCTCAGCTCAGCCGCTTTGTGGATCTGGAAAAGCTCAAAGGCTCCCCGGCCAAGATCTGGGTAGATGTCATGTTTGGCTCCGGGGCTGGGGGCCTCAAGCGCCTCTTGGGAGAGAAGGTAATTGAATTGCAGGCGCATCGGGATCCCTTGTTTGGCGGGTTCTCACCGGAGCCGCTGCCGCAAAACCTGCAGACCTCTGCCCAGATCATCGCGGCGGATCCCGCCCCGTTAAAGATGGGTCTGGTCTTCGATGGCGATGCCGACCGCATTGCCGCCCTCGATGGACAGGGGCACTTTCTCAGCCCCCAGATCCTCATTCCCATCCTGATCGACCACTTGGCGGGGCGACGCGGCCTGCGGGGCGAAATCGTCAAAACCATCAGTGGCTCGGAGCTATTCGTCAAGGTGGCGGAGCGCTATGGCCTGCCGGTTACGGAAATGCCTGTGGGCTTCAAATACATCGCCGAGCGCATGCTGACCACCCAGGTGTTGCTGGGGGGAGAAGAATCCGGCGGCATCGGCTACCTGGGCCACATCCCCGAACGGGATGCCCTCCTCTCTGCTCTGTACTTGATTGAGGCCGTCACCGAAACCGGGCAAGATCTGAGCGCCCTTTACCGAGCTTTGCAGGAACGGGAAGGATTTAGCTCGGTTTACCAGCGCCGCGACCTGCACCTGGCGGATCAAAACCAACAAGTCAGGCTATTTCAACAGTTGCAGGCGGATCCCCCGTCTGAGATTTTGGGGCAGAAGGTGATTAAGCATTTCGACAAAGACGGCCACAAGTTTACCCTTGCCGACGGCAGTTGGGTCATGATCCGCGGCAGCGGCACCGAGCCCCTGCTGCGGCTTTACTCCGAAGCCAAAACCCCAGAAGCAGTCAATCATCTGCTGGATTGGGCAGCCGGCTTGGTCAACACAAAGGGATAGCTTGGTAGCTCCGCACTTTAGTGCGGGGAAGAAAAGCCCGTAAGCAACTTTAGATGCTTGCCAACGGTGCTCACAGGCAGTATGTCTGTCGATGAGGTGCACCGTTTCCAGGCGAGCACCTACCACGATGAAAAACCCGACCGGTGACAAACGCCCAGGAGATAGCAACGTCTCAGCCAACCTGCAAGGACTCCGTCCCGCTGACGCGAACAGAAAAGTAAGCAGAACTTTGGCGCCTTGCCTTAAGGAACTGTGTAGCGGCGTCTTGACAGCACCTTTGCGACTCCGTTTCTGGGCTACGTAAGAATTCCTCGCCTCTAGGCGGGGAGAGTGTCAAAACAGCTTCCCACCCCAAATCATCTTTTTAATTCCTATAAACAGGAGCCGGGGGCGATCGCGGCAGCACCACGGAGCGCCATCCCTAGCTCCCCTCTCCCCCAGGGAGAGGGGGCGGGGGTGAGGGCCCCAGGGAGAGGGGTCGGGGGTGAGGGGTTGGGGGTGGTCGCGCTAGCGGCGCGGAGCGCTTGGGCCCCTGGGAGAGGGGTCGGGGGTGAGGGAATTCTCAACCGACCCTAATTGAAAGTCACAGTAGCTGTGTTAGAAATTACTGATTGCGCCCCACTGCTGAAGAGAGTGACGGGTGGGTTGGTATAAGTCGTTGGTGGCGGAGGCGGAGGCGAGATCTGTTCCACAGATACAGAAACCACGCAGGAGGAATTCGGAGCCAGAGTTCCACCTTGAAGGGCAATTGTGGTTGAAGGAATTGCTGGTTGTAGTAGAGAACCAGGAATGCTGGGGTTTGCCGTGAGCGTGCCACCGCACGTATTTAAAGTAACTACATTCGTTTCAGTAATTCGCAAACCACCTGGCAAAGCATCTATAAAGCTAAGTCCAGACAAAGGTACAGGAGCATTGTTGGTGATGGTAAAGATAACGGCTACAGTGCCGCCTGTTGTTGCTGTGATAGGGCTAAACTCTTTGGTAAATATTGGAGCAGGAACTTGGTTTACGGTTAGGCTGACAGGTGCGCTTTGAGCGGCAGGAGCCTGGTTGCTGGTGAGCGTTGTGGCAGGGTTCGTGTAAGTGCCCGTATTTGTAGCAACCACCTGAACGCTTATCAAGCAGCTTGAATTGGGACTAAGCTGGCCGCCGGTCAGAGAAATAAAGCTTCCATTTGCAGGGGCGCTTGCAGTTCCCCCACAGGTATTGTTGAGGCCAGGGACGGCAGCAACGGATAGCCCTGCCGGCAAGATTTCCGCAAAGCTGAGGCCGGTCAGTTGGATGCCGGAGTTGTTGGTGATCGAAAAACTTAAAGTAACAGGAACACCCACCGAAGTCGTGCTCGGACTAAAGCTCTTGGTAAAGGTTGGAGCAGCCAAGGGGGCCGGAGGCAACCCAACAATGCTGGGAGAAGGGTTGGGGCTGGGCAAGGGCGGGATCGTCGGCGCCGAGACGGGAGGGGGCACGAGAGGGCTGGGCTGGGTTGGGGGAGCAGCTCCAACGGGAGGAGTAGCCGGCACTCCCACGCCAGTTCCGCCGGGTTCTACACTTGGGTTTTGCACAGGAAAGATCGGCCCAGGTATAAAGCTGGTTGCATTCTTATCCTTCGCCTGTTGGCAAGCCGTCAGCAAACCAACACAGAGGCAAGCCAAAACCCCAGCCAGCTTTCCGGTTTTCATTCCCTCATCCTCCTGACCTTAAATCTCTCGCAGCAATTAAACACTGCCCTTAGCCAGCTTCACGCTAGGTAGCCTGAGCGCGTGCCTCTAATCTTAGGGCTTGGCCAAACGAATCGCGAATGACCAGGATCACCAAAACCCTTTCTCCGGTAGCAACGTTGGCATTGTAGGCCACCAGATCAGCCGGGAAGGTAAAGCCATTGGTGAGGGTGATCCCGTCGGTTCGGTCGGCGTAGCTGTTGCCTCGGCCTATGAGCGTATTCCTAAACTGCTCGATGGCTGTCGGCAAGAAAATGCCGGTAATATCTGTGCCGCGGCTGATGTTGAAAAACTGCAGCTCTACGCTGGCAATGACCCCTGGCACCAACAAGCCGCGCAAGGTAACTGTTACAAAAGCGGATCCCACTGGGTTAATCGGAACAGGGTTTGGCGGGGTAGACGGGGTAGAGAGCAAAAGGTTGAATTCCCCATTTGGAGCTGGCCGTAGACTGGGTGGATCCGGCAGGTCAGGCTGAATGGGTGGCGGCGTGATGGGGGCAAAGTCTGGCCCAGGGCGGAAGGTGATGGGTGTGAGGTTGGGCGAGATCGTGGGGGCTACGGCCACGGGAGGAGGCGTGGATCCATCGGCGGTCAAGAGGGGTGGCAGGCCGCCCGTAGTCTCGCTGCTGCAGGCAGTGGCTAGCGCCAGCGAAGCCCAAGTTGCCAGAAGAGAAAGGCCGCCACGGCCAGGGCCTGAGCCAGAACGTCGTTTCATCGGGGAATTCTCCACTCACTCACACCACAGCAAATCCTTCCGCCAATGTCCAGCCGGGATCCACTGAATCTGCCCCTGTGCATGGGCAAGATTATGAGGGATCCCGTTTCAAAGGCGGATGCCTGCTGTTAGTTCTACTGCATCTTGGGGCGTTGTCAAGCAAGCGGAAAAGCAAATCCAAGAAATTTTTTCGGAAATGGCCCATCCCCTAGATATGGGGTATCATAGCCTCAAACAGGGGCGGCCAGCTTACCTGTAGCGTTGGGGTTGGGTGCCTTTTCCTCCATTTTGTGTGTGGATTTCCCCAGATTAGGGTGTGTGAGGCAGTGCCGTATGAACTTCAAAGGTCGCTCATTGGCAGTTTTGTGTGGAGTCTTGCTCCTAGGTGGCTGCGGTCAAATTGACGAATCCCCCGCCTTGCCGGGGCCTGTCCAGGTGGATCCCACGGCGTTTGTCTCGGCGCAGGAGTACCGCTTTACCCCCGGCTCAGTGCTGGAGACCACTAGCCTGCGGCTAGACTACGTCAACCCAAAATTTGACAACGGGATCCCTGTGCGGAACAGCGGCTTTCAAGGCAGCGGAGAAGCCCGCATTACCAACGTAGAGGCCCGCATTCTGCCGGTCAATGAGATCCCAGCCAATGAACTGACAATTGACTCAACCCTTCGCTCCAGCACACTGGCCATCCAGATTGCCCGATCCACGCCGCTGGTGAATCTCATCGCCTTCGGCCCCAACGACGGCAGGCTATCTACGCAATTCAGCATTGCCGGGCTGGTTGCCCTTTCGACAAACCCCAACGACCAGCGCATTCGAGTCAACACAACCTTTAGAGCTGCCGATCCGGATACGGAAACTGTTTTAACTTTAACCGTGCGCCGCATCTTGGTTAGCCGCAATGGCAACCAAGTCGTCTTAGAGGGAGATTCTTCTCTCATTGTCCCTACCGTGGGAGTACTCTATGAAGATCCCGGCCCTAATGGCAACCCACCGGCAGGATCCTTTGTCAATCCTCCCCCACCTCAAGGGCCTGTCACTGCCATTCTGCAAACCGGCAGTTTCTCCGCTAGCTTTGTGGTGCGGCAGCGGGGCGTGGCCGGCGATGGCACTCCTGAAGATGCCCTGGCTCTCTTTGCCCGCCTGAACTTCCGGCCCAACCAGGCGGAAATCGTCTATCGTCCCGCCCAGGTGGGTACGCAGTCGGTGCTATTTGCTCCGGATCCCACTCGTCCGAACATCTTGCCCAACCAGTTGGTGCGCATCCGGCGTCTGCTGAACGGTCGGGTACAAGCGGAGTTTGACCCGGCCAATGTCAGCACAGTCCTCAACTTTGTCCAGGTCAGCCCGCCGCCACGACCTTTCCCCACCCCGATCCCGCAGTTGCCCGTCCCTGAGCGTCCGGGTGCTCCCACAGTCTTCGATTACTTCTTCTCCTTGCGCACCGAGCGCTCTACGGGTACCTTACCTGGCTCACCTGTGGAAGGAAATACCCCTGAGCCGGTTATTCTTCAGGGCATTGTGCCCGCCACTGGCGATTTTGTCTTCCGCACCCTGGCCGGGGCACAATTGGCTGGCCCATTCAACAGGGCAGATATTGGCGGTTCTCTGCTGCGAGGCAACTTGAATTTGGTTTTCGACTCAATGACTTCTGCCGACCGGATCTCCGGCCAGTGGTTCCTGGAACAGGAGTTTCCTACCGGCAACGTTGAGACTGGGACAGCAAACGAACCGGGAAGCCCTGCTACCCAGCAAGGAGCTATCCTAATCATCCGTGGCTTCTTTGAGGGCGCGCAGGTGCGGCTCTAGCCCTAGCAGCCTGTTTTGAACCCCTCTAGCTCGGCCCTTGTGGCTGAGCCTTTTCTGTAGGTTAAAGTTTCGGCAGATCCATAAGCACCTAGGATAACCCCGACCTTGGGGTAGAGGAGCCTGAAGTTCCCTTCTCAGCGCATACCTACCTGTACCTCTGCATCGGTTGAAGTCGGCGTTGCCGGAAAAAGTCGTATCATTGCTAGATTGAAGCCATGGGATCCCTGACTCTGCCTGGTAGAACCGAACTTTATGACTGTTCCCCTGATTCAAAATCGTGACGCTTTGGAAAGCCGTCTTAGAGAGATTCCCACCGAGCCTGGCGTATATCTAATGCGAGATGCTACAGATCAGATTCTCTATGTAGGCAAATCTAAGAAATTGCGCTCTCGCGTGCGTTCTTATTTCCGTTTTGCTGATGATCTGTCTCCTCGCATTCAGCGCATGGTAGCTCAGGTTTGTGAAATTGAGTTTATCGTTACCGATAATGAAAGTGAAGCTTTGGCTCTAGAAGACAATCTAATTAAGACTCACCAACCCCCCTATAACGTCCTCCTTAAGGATGATAAAAAGTATCCTTACTTGTGTATCACCTGGTCAGAGCTTTATCCACAGCTTTATATCACTCGTCACCGTCGTCTCAATCAGAATCAAGACAAATACTACGGCCCTTATACTGATGTCGGTTTGTTGCGCTACACCCTTGGATTGGTCAAGCGAATTTTCCCCTTGCGTCAACGAACTAAGCCTCTGTACAAAGATCGCACCTGTTTGAACTATGACATTGGACGTTGTCCCGGAGTATGTCAAGGCTTGATCAGCCCAGAAGACTACCGCAAAACGCTAGCTCAAGTAGCCATGATCTTCCAAGGCCAGACGGATGAGCTGATCAGACAACTGCAAGAGAAAATGATCCAGGCTGCCGAACAAGAAAATTACGAGGCAGCTGCGCGATATCGGGATCAAATCCGCGGCCTAGAGCAACTGGGCGAATCCCAGAAGGTCTCTTTGCCCAACTCTAGCGCCAGCCGTGATGCTCTGGCCCTGGCCATGAACGATTCGCGAGCCTGCATTCAATTGTTTCAGGTGCGGGCCGGCAAGTTGGTGGGACGGCTGGGGTTTGTTGCCGAAAATCGGGGCGATGATCCGGCGTTGATTTTGCAGCGAGTTTTACAAGAACATTACCAATACTGTGATCCGGTGGAAATTCCTTCGGAAATCTTGACCCAGTATGAATTGCCCGATCGCGATTTTCTGGAGTCTTGGCTGAGCCAGAAAAAGGGCCGCAAGGTAAGCCTTATCACCCCTCAACGGCAGAGCAAAGCAGAGCTGATCGAGTTGGTGGAGCGAAACGCCGAGCTGGAGCTAGCCCGCAGCCAGCGCCTGGCCGATCAGAATACTGCTGCCTTGGAGCGCTTGGCGGAAGTCTTGGATCTGCCGGAGCCGCCCCGCCGTCTGGAAGCTTACGATATTTCCCACATTCAGGGATCCGATGCTGTGGGCAGTCAGGTGGTGTTTATCGATGGCCTGCCGGCCAAGCAACACTACCGCCGCTATAAGATTCGCAACCCTGAGGTACGCCCCGGCCATTCCGATGATTTTGCCAGCCATACCGAGGTGGCACGGCGTCGCTTCAGCAAGATGACTCCCGAGGATCAGCCGGATTTGGTGCTCATCGACGGGGGCAAGGGGCAACTGTCGGCAGTCATGGCCGTCTTGGCGGATTTGGGTTTGGATCACCTGCCGGTGATTGCCTTGGCCAAGCGAGAAGAAGAGATCTTCCTGCCGGGGGATCCCGTGCCGCTGCGGTTGGCTGCGCAAGATCCGGCTCGCCTGCTGTTGCAACGCCTGCGAGATGAGGCCCACCGCTTTGCCCTTGCCTACCATCGCCAGCAACGGAAGCTGCGCCAACAGGCCTCTACGCTTGACGAGATCCCCGGCCTGGGCAAGTACCGGCAAAAGCTGCTAATGGAAGAGTTTCGGTCGATTGCTCGCATCCAGGTGGCCTCAGAAGACCAGTTGGCCCGGGTGCCCGGCATTGGCCCCAAGCTGGCGCGCCAGATCTACCGCTACTTCCACCCGGAGGCCGATTTGCCGGCAACTGCGTTGGCGGAGCCGGAGAGACGCTGACGGGGAGCCAAATCTCCCCTTGGAGCTGGCCTATTATCGTGAAATCCACCACTTGCTAGGACAGCCGTTCTCGGCCAAGGGGGCCAGGGTGAAGATAGCGCTGCTGCAACTGAACTACACCGTTGGCGATCTCAGCGGCAATGCCGAGCGCATCCGTCTGGCGGTGGAAGCAGCGTCAGCGGCAGGAGCGGAGCTGGCCATCGCCTCTGAGCTGGCCCTGTTGGGGTACCCGCCTCGCGACCTGTTGCTCTACCCGGCCCTGGTCGAGAGGGCAGGCCAAGTTTTGCAGCAGTTGGCCGCCCGGCTGCGGGATAGCATTCCGGTGGTGGTGGGATCCGTGCAGCCCAACCCTCTGCCGGAGGGGCGGCCCCTCTACAACGCCGCGGCCTGGCTGGAAGGGGGTCAGATCCGCCACTGGTTTCAAAAGTCGCTCCTGCCCACCTACGATGTCTTCGACGAGGATCGCTACTTCGAGCCGGGATCCCCGCCCCGGCCCATCGAGTACCGTGGTCGCCGGCTGGGCTTCACCATCTGCGAAGATATCTGGAACGACCGCGACTTTTGGCGCCACCGCCGCTACCACCGCGATCCGGTGGAAGAGATGGCCCGCTGTGGCGCCGATTTACTCATCAATCTGTCGGCTTCTCCTTTTAGCCTGGGCAAGCAAAAATTGCGGGTGGAGATGCTGGGATCCCTGGCCCGCAAGCATGCCCTGCCCATCCTCTACGTCAACCAGGTGGGAGGCAATGACGACCTCATTTTCGACGGGGCCAGTTGCGCCCTAGATGGCCGGGGCCGGCTGGTGGCCCAAGCCGCTGCCTTCGCGCCGGATCGGCTGATTGTGGATGTGGAGGCGCTGACCCATCCCCCCGACGAGGAACAGAGCCCGCCGGGATCCCGCTGGCCAACGGAGCCGGAAGCAGAGCTCTACGAGGCGCTGGTTCTGGGCGCCCGCGACTACGTCAGCAAATGTGGCTTTCGCGAAGTCTTGCTGGGCCTCTCGGGGGGGATCGACTCGGCTGTTACTGCTGTCATTGCCGCCGATGCCCTGGGCCCGGAGCGAGTGCTGGGGGTGCTCATGCCCTCTCCCTATTCCAGCCCGGGCAGCCTGACCGATGCCTACCAACTGGCGCAAAACCTGGGGATCCCTACCCTGAAGCTGCCCATTCACTCGATTATGGAGAGCTACCAGCACCTGCTGGCAGAAGCTTTCGCCGGCCTGCCCCCCGACACGACGGAAGAAAACCTGCAATCGCGCATTCGCGGCACCCTGCTCATGGCCCTTTCCAATAAGTTTGGCCGGCTGCTCTTGACCACAGGCAACAAGTCGGAGCTGGCGGTGGGCTACTGCACCCTTTACGGGGATATGTCCGGCGGCCTGGCGGTGATCTCCGATGTGCCCAAAACTTGGGTCTACCGCCTGGCCCGCTGGATCAACCGCCAGGGGGAGCGGATCCCACTCCCCATCCTTACCAAGCCTCCCTCGGCGGAGCTGCGGCCCGGCCAACAAGATAGCGACAGCCTGCCCCCCTATGACCTGCTGGACACCATCCTGCAGCGGCACATCGAACAGCACCAGTCGGCTGCCGAGCTGGTGGCCCAAGGGTTTGATCCCGACACCGTACAACAGGTGCTGCGCCTGGTCCAAAAGGCCGAGTTCAAGCGCCGCCAGGCTCCCCCCGGCCTGCGGGTTACCGATCGCGCCTTTGGCACCGGCTGGCGCATGCCCATCGCCAAATGCCAGGAAGGGATCAGTTGAGATTTTGCCCTCTCCCAGGGGGAGTCAGCCCAAGCGCTCCGCGCCGCTCACGCGACCACCCCCAGCCCCTCTCCCGGAGATGCCCTCACCCCCAGCCCCTCTCCCAGGGGGAGAGGGGGGTTGGAAGAGCACAACCGGTTTCGCTTTTCCTACAAGGATTCGGGTAGGGGCGCGGACGTTTTTTCTGTCAATAAGGGCCTGCCAGCCGGCAGACCCCAGAGCAAAACTTTTCTTCGACTCAACAAAGAGTAAGGCAAGCAGGGCCTCTAAGCTTGCCTCTCCACTCACCAGGATCCAAGAGTCTCCCGTTTGTCGCTTCAAGACTAACTCTAGGGCCCGCAGCGCAGCAAGCCGAGTTTTCTAGATCAGGCCCAGCCAGGAGGCGACGCCTTGGCCCGTCACCGCTTCAATGACAATGGCTAATACAAAGCCGATCATGGCCGCGCGACCGTTGAGACGCTCGGCATATTCGTTAAATCCAAACTTGGGCTCAGACAGGTTGGGGTTGGACATAAGAACCTCCAATGGAATTGGAACGAGGGTGAGCAGGGATCCGCAAAGAACGATTACAGGAACAGCAGCTAACCTTCAGTATAGTTTGCATTTCTTCATGATTGCAAGGAAGGTGATCATCTGGTTCCGATGGCGGCGATGATCTGCCGCGCCAGGGGAATGGCCGCCTCGTAGGCTTTGCCCTGATGCAGGTGCAGCACCAGCGCCCAGCGGGGATCCGGCAGAGGCCAAAAAGCCAGCAACCAGGCTTGGAAATCTTCGGCCCAGAGAACGGGTTGTCCGCGTCGGTGAGGATTAAGGATGGTCCCAGACTTAGCGGCCACCGGGATCCCGTCTGGGGCGATGCCGCGGCAGGTGCCCGCCGTTGCTGCCAAACGCATGCCGGCATGGAGAGCATCCCAGATGCGATCCGGCAAAGAGAGAGCAGGCAGGGATATCTCCCCAGAAAGGGGAACGCCGCGGCGGGCGATCACCCCCGCATACACCAACAGCTCCCAGGGATCCGCCGAGCCGGCCAGACCGGTCGCCAACAGCGGTGCCGGGGCCGTGTTTTCTGTCTGGGTCAAACCAAAGCGGCGCAGCCACTCCACCAGGGTCTTGGCCCCCAGCTCCCAGCCCAACTGGTAAAAATGCACGTTGCAAGACCGAGCCAAAGCTTGGCGCAAGTTGAGCTCCCCATGTCCGCGCGGATCCCAGCAAGGGAGCCGGCCCAACCCCAATTGCGGTGGCGGATCCCACCAGCCGGGGCAGTGGATGGCCCGCTCGCCGGAGCTGATCCCGGTCTGCAAGGCAGCGGCGGCCACGGCGCACTTGACCGTTGAGCCAGGGCTGGCCCTGATCTGCGCAGCCTGCTCCGGCTGCCAAACCCTCGTCAGACGACCGGTGTTCAGGTTGAGGACAATGGCAAAATCGCGCGGATGGGGCAGCCCTTGCAAACCCCAGGCCACAGCAGAACCCAAGAGCCAGGCCCCACAGGTGCGGCGTTTCATCGGCTCCCCCTCCCCAGCCAAGAACGACAGGGATCCCTGTTACAAAAATTCGGAAATCGCAGCCTTCTCACGGACTAGGGTAATCTGAAGTGCAGGTCAATGGAGAGAACCCTCATGGCGATTCAGCGTGGTGCCAAAGTCCGTGTGTTGCGGAAAGAATCCTACTGGTATCGGGATGTGGGAACGGTTGCGGCGGTGGATACCAGCGGCATTCTTTATCCGGTGATCGTCCGCTTCGACAAGATCAACTACTACAACATCAACACCAACAACTTCCGCGAAGATGAGCTGGAGGTGCTGGAAGCTCCCAAAGCCAAGGCCAAAGCCACCCCGGCTAGCTAAACCAGGGGGAGTTCTCATCGCCGGGAGCTGTGTTGCTTGAGTGAGGCGTTCTGTGCCGGAACTGCCAGAAGTTGAGACGGTTCGGCAAGATTTGCAGCGCCTCACCCTGGGGCCGCGGATACTGGCAGTGGAGGTGCTCCTGACGCGCACCATTGCCTATCCGGCAAAGGAGATTTTTGGGCAAAGCTTAATCGGCGCCTGTTTTACCCAGTGGCAGCGGCGAGGCAAATATCTTTTGGGATCCCTAGATTCCGGAGCGGTTCTGGGTGTGCATTTGCGCATGACCGGGCAATTGCTCTGGGTTCAGGGATCCGAGCCTTTGCCGGCCCATACCCGCGTCCGGCTGCGCCTGGAGCGGGGGTGGGAGCTGCGCTTTGTAGATCTGCGTACCTTTGGCCAGATGTGGCTGGTGCCCGCCGGGGTGGAGCCGGAGACGGTGATCGCCGCTCTGCAGAGCTTGGGGCCGGAGCCGCTGTCGCCGGCCTTTTCAGAAGCCTATTTCCAGGCGTCCTTGCGGAAGAGCCGGCGCCCCATCAAAACCGCCCTGCTGGATCAGTCGCTGGTGGCGGGGGTGGGCAACATCTACGCCGACGAGGCCCTGTTTCTGAGCGGCATTCACCCCTTGACGCCCGCCTTGCAGCTCTCCGACTCTGCCAAGGCACGCCTGCGGGAAGCTTTGATCGAGGTGTTGCGGGTCGGGCTGGAGCAGCGGGGCACCACCTTGCGGGATTACCGGGATCTGCGTGGGCTTAACGGCAACTACCAAGGGCAGGCATGGGTGTACGGTCGAGAAGGGGATCCCTGTCGCCTCTGTGGCACCCCCATTCAGCGGATCAAGCTGGCGGGCCGCTCAGCCCACTTTTGCCCCCACTGCCAGCCACTTCCAGGCCAGGTTGAGACTTGATGGCGTATCCCCCGTAAGCAGCTATAGTTCTAGGTTGATCCCCAGCTCCCCTCTCCCAGAGGGAGAGGGGCTGGGGATGGTCGCGTGAGCGGCGCGGAGCGCTTGGGCACCTCTGGGAGAGGGGGTGGGGGTGAGGGAGGGATCCCAGTGAAAAAAATGGCATGGCCCCAGTTCTGGGTCG
>NZ_JANSJJ010000163.1:0-2990 GCF_047502715.1 Synechococcus sp. H55.10 | reverse complement strand
AGGAAACTGGGTATTCAACACCTGCCTAGGATTGAGAAAGCGACCTAGGGCGAGGTCATTGTGGCGCTGCGCGATGATGCTCTTTTTAGGACGGGGAGTATGTCAGCCCATGCTGCTCCCGTAGAAGGGCCAGGATCTTGTCTTTCACCTCTTGAAAGGCAGAGGTGCGCTTGAGGCTGTAGTCTCGCCGGCTGGGAAAATTGACCACGATCTCCCCTTTCACCCGTCCAGGACGGGACGTGAGCACGTAGATGCGCTGGGCCAGAAAGACAGCCTCCTCCACATCGTGGGTGATCATCAAAATCGAGGTGCGGGTGCGCCGCCACAGATCCAGCAAAAACTCCTGCATCATCTCTTTGGTTTGCACATCCAGAGCACCAAAGGGCTCATCCATCAGCAAAATCTTCGGTTGGGCCGCCAGCGCTCGCGCGATCGCCACCCGCTGCTGCATACCGCCCGAGAGTTGCCTGGGCAAAGCCTTGGCAAAGCGCTCCAGGCCGACGATCTCCAGAAAGTAATCCACGCGGGCTTCCCTTTCCTGCCGTTTGACCCCCTGCAACTTTAGGCCAAAGCCGACATTCTCCGCCACGGTCATCCAGGGGTAAAGGGTGTAGGATTGAAACACCACCCCCCGATCAGCTCCCGGCCCAATGACCGGCTCCCCATCGACGCTGATGGATCCCTGGCTGGGCTGCTCTAACCCGGCAATCAGGCGCAGCAAAGTGGTTTTACCCGAGCCAGAAGCCCCCACCACACAGACAAACTCCCCCGCCGCCACAAGCACATTAACCACATCCAGAGCCAAAACAGAGCCACGACGGGTGGGGAAGGATTTGCTCAGGCCGACCACTTCCAAATGCACGATACCACCTCACAAGAATGCCCAACGGCAGGTCAAACGTACCAAGCGCCGTAGCAGCCAATCCAGCAGAAAGCCGATCAGCCCTAACACAATCAAGCACGCGAAAATCTCGTCGGTTCTAAAAAAGCGCTGCGCCAACTGGATCCGCCTGCCCAAACCCTCATCGGCGGCCACCAATTCCGCCACCACCACCAAGTTCCAAGAGGCGGCCATGTTGACGCGGAAGGTGTCGAGAATGTTGGGGGTGATGTAGGGAGTGATCACCTGCAGCAACACCTGCCAGCGGCGTCCCCCCAAGGTGTAGGTGGCCTCGATCAGCTCCTTGGGGATGAACTTCACCGCATCCATGATCATCAGCATGTTGAAGAAAACGGTGCCGATGAAAATCAACCCGATCTTGGGGGCTTCGTCCAAACCCAAGTAAATAATCAACAGTGGGGTAAAGGCAGGGGCGGGCATGTAGCGAAAAATGCCGCTGATCGGCTCGATCAGGGCGCGGATGCTGGCGAAGGTGCCCATGGCAATGCCGAGCGGGGTCGCCACCACTGCCGCCAACAAAAAGCCGCTGCTGACTCGACTGAAGCTGGCCAGGGTGTCCTTCCACAGCAGGCCGTCTCGCCACAGGCGCAGCAGAGCCGCCCACACCATAGGAGGAGAAGGCAAAAAACGGGGCGGTACCCAGCCCGATACCGACAGACCCCACCACAAGCCAAAAGGCACCAGCACCGATAGCGCTGTCAGCAGCAAGGCCAGAGGGCGCGGGATCTCTTCGGCAATGCGCCAGAACACCGTTGGGGGCAGACTGGGGCGGGCGGGCGGGGACGATTCAGCCGAGGCAGTCAGCATCGTACCTCTTCGCTTTTGCTCTTGATGGGGATCCCGGACATCTCTCACCGTCTAATTCCCACGGACTCGGCATAGGCACGAACGAAGCGGTCATCAAATAAAGCCTCCAGATCCTTGGGACCCTCCGAGATAAAGCCCACTCTCACCATAAAGTCCACCATTTGTCGGGCCGCGTAGAGCATGTGCTGCATTCCCTCGCCGGGGCTGAAGGCTTCTAGGTTGTCTTCTATGGTGAAGAAACGGATGCCATCCTTGAACAGTTGCAGCTCCTCTGGGGTGACACCGGCACGTCTGGCCATGATTTCGTCGGCTCGCTGTGGGTTCTCCTCCATGAACTTCAGGATATCGAACCAGCTATTCACCAAAGCCTGCACCTGATCCGGCTTCTCGTCGATCAATTTTTGGCTGACCACCAACAAATCGGGAATGGCTCCCGGGAAGTCCGCCGAAGAGAACAGTTCCTTGCTTCCGGGGCGCTCCAGGGCCGTTAACCAGAAGGGCGGAAAGGCTCCCACCGCATCCACCTGACCGGCAGCAAAAGCAGCGGCGGCAGCTCCGGTTTCTAAGGGCACAATGATTACATCCTCGCGAGAAAATCCCTCTCGCTCCAAACCCAACGTCAGCAGAAAGTCGTCCACCACGCCTTCTTCGACGGCCACCCGCTTCCCCACCAGGTCGGCAATGGTGTTGATCCCTTCTCGGACGATGATCTTGTCGTTGCCTGCCGAGTTGTCGTTGACCAACACCACCACCTGGCCGTTTACAGATTTCGGTGCGAAGGAGAGTGTATCGTTCAGGGTCTGGGTATTGGCATCCAGTTGTCCGGCGGCAAAAGCTTCCATCGACTCGATGTAGCCGTCAAACCAGCGCAACTGCACATTGGCTCCGTTTTTTTCGAAGATGCCCTCTTCTTCTCCGATGGCCCATGGCCACCAACCTGCCCAACTGCTGTAGCCCATCCGAATGGGGGCTTGGGCCAGAGCAGGAGAGAAGCTTCCCAGTAAAAGGGTGGGCAACAACCCCAGCACCCAAGACAAAAACTGACGACGAGTCGAGATCTGCAGAGAAAAAATCATAAGGTTCTGAAATTCAAATAGTTGCGTGGCTAGCTTGAGAATAGCTGTTAACCAGCCTGAATTCTAGAGTCGGCTGGAGACGAGCAGCAAATAGTTAAGCTAGCTACAAAATCTCTGACTTGTTGCTTTGGCTCTCTGAGAATGGAGCGATGTGATTTAAGTGGGGATCCCTCAATACTCGAAGGTCATGGGCGGGAAGCGGCAGG
>NZ_JANSJJ010000162.1:0-698 GCF_047502715.1 Synechococcus sp. H55.10 | reverse complement strand
GCGCTGCGCCTCACAGGGCAATGGCATCCTCTCCCCCAAAGTAAGCTGGTGCAAAGGGGAGAAGGGCTGCCGGTGGTGATCGTACGCACCTCCCGCTCCAAGGCAAAGCAGTTGATCGAGAATCTGCGCGGCGAAGGCGGGCCCCAGGGTGTTTGTTTTAACACAGGGGTGGATCCCTTTGCTGGCAGCCGCTACGCCTTGGAAATTGTCCAAACGGGCAACCGCGACCTGCACCTGTTCGGAGAATTTCCCGAAGACGATCCTGTTCCTCGATAGCCCGCGAACGCTGGGAACGGCGTTGACGCGAGACGGGCGGCTATTGTGGCCTGGTGGTGGCGATGGGGATAAATTCCAACTGGCCAGAGCTGCAGGTGCGCGACATTCTGGCCCTGTTTGAGATGCAGGCGCTCAACCCGACGCGATTGGGTCTGGGGCCGATGGTGCGCATCAGCCGACAGTTGCACTTTCCCTAAGGATCTTGAAAAATCCTTGCGCGAAAAGTCCTTGGGCTAGCCCATGGCTACAAGCCAATCCAGGGATTGGAGCTTAATAGCATTGACCACAGCCTGTTTAAAGTGGGGTACAGGTTGCAAGAGGAAGGAGAGGAAGAGATGCCTACCAATTCTTTGGATCTACGGCAAAGAGTTGTACCAGCTTTTCAGGCAGGTCAGACCTCTATCCGCCAGGTAGCTGAACGG
>NZ_JANSJJ010000161.1:0-36914 GCF_047502715.1 Synechococcus sp. H55.10 | reverse complement strand
GCGATGCTGCCCTCACCCCCCAGCCCCCTCTCCCCAAGGGCGATGCTGCCCTCACCCCCCAGCCCCCTCTCCCCAAGGGCGAGGGGGAGAGAACTCAGAACCCTCTCCCTCTGGGAGAGGGCAGGGTGAGGGTTCAATTCGTAGTCAAAACTGGCAAGGGCAAAGCACCAGAAGGCACAGTGGATCGCAAAGGGGCAAAGTGTATCGCCTGTGGAACTCCTGTGCCACTAGACTATGTGCGCCAAGAAGGCAGAGCGGGACGGATGGGATCCCAATTGATGGCCATTGTGGCGGAGGGACAAAACGGCAGAATTTATCTATCTCCCACCGCAGAACAGGAAGCTATTGCTAGATCTGCTCAACCCACTTGGAAACCAGATGCAGATCTACCTTGCAATCCCAGAAACTTTAATACTCCTATTTATGGATTAGATACTTATGACAAACTCTTCACCCCGCGGCAACTGGTAGCGCTGACGACCTTCAGCGATTTGGTGGCGGAAGCACGGGAAAAAGCCATCCAAGATGCGATCGCCGCTGGGATCCCTGATGACAATGTGCCTCTGGCTGAGGGGGGAACGGGAGCTAGGGCGTATGGGGAGGCGATTAGCGTTTATTTGGCGTTTGCTGTGGATAAAGGTGCTAACTATTGGTCAACAATTTGTGCTTGGCACTCAAGTCGAGAGATTATCATGAGTACTTTTGCCAGACAAGCAATTCCAATGGTTTGGGATTATGCAGAGGCAAATCCTTTCTGTAATTCGAGTGGTAATTTTTTGTCGGGTGTAGATCAAGCTGTAAAAATGATTACTTCTTGCCCAGCTACTTTAGATGGAAAAGTGAATCAACATGATGCTACTCTTACACACTCAGACGATGCGACCCCAAAAATAATTTCCACCGATCCGCCTTATTTCGACAACATTGGGTATGCCGATCTCTCAGATTTCTTCTATGTCTGGTTGCGTCGTTCCCTTAGTTCAATTTATCCCAACATTTTTAGCACTTTATTAGTTCCCAAAGCCCAAGAACTGGTGGCTACTCCCTATCGCTTTGGTGGAGACAAACAAAAAGCCAGGGAATTCTTTGAAACAGGACTCAGCAAAGCCTTTAACCGACTGCATGACATCTGCCATGCCGATTATCCACTCACTGTTTACTATGCCTTCAAGCAAACCGAAGAAGACCCCTCACCCCCCGATTCTCTCTCCCCTCAAGAGCAAGAGGGAGTTGAATTCCCTCACCCCCCAACCCCCTCTCCCATAGGGCGAGATGTCCCTCACCCCCCAACCCCCTCTCCCACAGGGCGAGGGGGAGAAAATTCAGAACCCTCTCCCTCAGGGAGAGGGCAGGGTGAGGGAGGCAGAGCATCTACTGGTTGGGAAACCATGCTGGAAGGGTTAATCCAGTCTGGCTTAACCATCGATGGCACTTGGCCCATGCGAACCGAACTTACAGGAAACTTAAAGAAAAATGTATCTGCCCTCGCCTCTTCCATCGTCCTTGTCTGTCGTCCCCGTCCTGCCAATGCGCCCAAAGCCAGCCGTAGCCAATTTCTCAAAGAACTCAAGCGAGAACTACCCCAAGCCCTGAAACTCCTGCAACAGGGCAACATTGCGCCTGTTGACCTAGCCCAGGCCAGCATTGGCCCTGGCATGGCGATCTATTCCCGCTATGCTGCTGTTTTGGAAAACGATGGTTCTCCTCTAACAGTTCGCACTGCTCTCCAACTCATCAACCAGTACCTGGACGAATACCTTGAGGAACAAGAAGGCGAACTCGATAGCGCCAGCCGCTGGGCGGTGACCTGGTTTGCCCAACACCGCTTTGAGCCGGGCCCCTATGGAGATGCAGAAGTCCTCAGCAAGGCCAAAAATGTCAGCCTCGAATCCTTGGAAGAACTTGGGATCCTGGAAGCCAGGGCCGGCAAGGTGCGGCTACGAGAGCGCGGATCCCTGTCGCTTCCTGAGGCAGGGATCCGACTGCCGGAGAGCCTTCCTCACTGGCTGATCACCCAGTTTCTCATCCAAACCCTGGACACCCAAGGGGAAATGGCAGCCGCAGAATTGCTGGCCAGCCTGGGGGAAAAAGGCCCCATTGCCCGCGACCTTGCCTACCGGCTCTACACCCTCTGCGACAAAAAAGGCTGGGCCCAAGAAGCCCTAGCCTACAACACCCTGGTCATCGCCTGGCCAGAGATCAGCCGCCTTGCCTTGCAGACAAAGCAGAACAACATCACCCAGCCCAGCCTATTTTAATCCCCCCTCTCCCTCAGGGAGAGGGGCCGGGGGTGAGGGGCTGCTCCCTCAGGGAGAGGGGCCGGGGGTGAGGGGCTGCTCCCTCAGGGAGAGGGGCCGGGGGTGGTCGCGTGAGCGGCGCGGAGCGCTTGGGCTGCTCCCTCAGGGAGAGGGATCCAGGGGTGAGGGATCCAAAAGACTACAATAGCGCCAGCGCCCCCTCAAATCCTCTGAACGGGATCCCTCAAGCCGTGATCTCCCTCAACTTGCGGCCCAGCCTGGAGTTGACCGATGAAGTCTTTGAACAGCTCTGCCGGCAGAACCCTGAGCTGCGCCTGGAGCGCACCGCCCAAGGGGAGCTAGTGGCCATGGCCCCTGTCGGCAGTGAGAGCGGGCTTCGCAATGCCGACCTGCTGGGGCAGCTCTGGCAGTGGAACCGCCGCACGAGCTTAGGACTTGTCTTCGACTCCTCCACGGGCTTTGCCCTGCCCAACGGGGCCATTCGCTCTCCCGATGCCGCCTGGGTTGCCAAGGAGCGCTGGCAGCAGCTTACCCCCCAGCAGCGGCGCCGCTTTGCCCCCCTGTGTCCCGATTTTGTCTTGGAGTTGCGCTCCCCCACGGATGACTTGGCCACTCTGCAGGCCAAGCTGCAGGAATACCTTGAGAACGGATCCCGGCTGGGCTGGCTGATCGACCCGGAAAGCCAGCGGGTCTACGTCTATCGTCCAGGCCAGCTCCCCCAGATCCTGGAGCGGCCCACCTGCTTGGAAGGGGATCCCGTCCTCCCTGGCTTTGTCGCCGATCTCAGCTTAGTTTGGGAATAGCCTGCCCCGAGTTGCCCTCTTTTCCCACCTGCCCCTTCTTGCAGCCCTTGACCGATGGCTATCAGCAACCACGAACGTGTTGGACGCGCCCTCAATCTTCTCCGACAGGGGCTTTATCCGTTTGTCGTGCGGGAAATGCAAGCCTTTCATGGCGAGAACTGGCTGAACGTGGCCGCCGACACCTTGCCCCAGAGCTCTCCCAAGTTCAAAAGCCCAGAGCAGATCCTCGAGCAAGATGTTGCGGCCCTGCTGACCCTAGTGTGGGAGCAATGGAACACCGTCTTCAGGCAAACCTTGGGTCAAGCAGAGCGCACCCTAGTCAGCGAGCTGCGCAACACTCGCAACGCCTGGGCCCACACCTGCACCTTTGGTTTTGACGACGCCTACCGCGCCCTCGATAGCGTGGCCCGCCTGCTGAGCGCCATTGCCGCTCCCCAAGCAGCCGAGGTGGAAAAGCAAAAGCAAGAGCTGCTGCGGCTACGCTACGAAGAACAGGCCAAGCGAGAAAGTCGCCGCGCCATTGTAGCTTCTCTGGAAGGCCAACCCCAAACTGGCCTCAAACCCTGGCGGGAGATCGTTACCCCTCATCCGGATGTGGCCTCTGGCCGCTTCCAACAGGCCGAATTTGCCGCCGACCTCTGGGAGGTTTACCTTGGCGAGGACTCCGCTCGCCCCGGCGGGACGGCGTCCTTTGAGTACCGGGATCCCGTCGAGTTCTACCGCCGCACCTACCTCACCAAAGGGCTGCAACAGCTTTTGATCAACGCCCTGAGGCGCCTCAGCGGCCAAGGGGGAGATCCGGTAATCGAACTGCAGACCAACTTTGGCGGCGGCAAGACCCACGCCATGCTCGCCCTCTACCACCTTTTCTCCCCCCCTTCCGGGAGAGGGAGTGAGGGCCTCCTACCCGACACAGAACCTCTTTTGCAAGCTGTTGGCCTACAGAGACCACCGCAAAACGTCAGAATAGCTGTCCTGGTGGGGAACAAGCTCCAGGCCAGCGGGATCCCTCCCTACCGGCCCGAACACAGCCAGCAAAACCGCCCCCTGATCCGCACCCTTTGGGGAGAGCTGGCCTGGCAATTGGGCGGGCCTGAGGGTTATGAACTGATGCGGCAGGCCGATGAGACTTCCACCAACCCTGGCGACAGCCTCAAGGTTTTGTTTAACCGCTATGCTCCTTGCCTAGTTCTCATCGACGAATGGGTGGCCTACGCCCGCCAACTGCACGACACTCCTGACCTGGCTGGCGGCACCTTCGACACCCAGTTTACCTTTGCCCAGACCCTGAGCGAATCGGCCAAGAACGCCAAAGATACCCTGCTGGTGGTCAGCGTCCCCTCTTCCGACATCGAAATAGGCGGCGAACGGGGCAAGGAAGCTCTGGTTCGGCTCAAGAACGCCATCGGGCGAGTCGAGTCCCCCTGGCGACCGGCCAGTGCTGAAGAAGGCTTTGAAATCGTCCGCCGTCGCCTGTTCCAGCCCATTCTTGACCCTGACCTGTTTGTGCAGCGGGACGCGGTGGTCAAAGCCTTTATGGATCTCTACCGCAGCCAAAGCCAGGAGTTCCCCAGCGAGTGCAAAGAAAGCGACTACGAACGTCGCCTCAAGGCCGCCTACCCCATCCACCCCGAACTGTTCGACCGGCTTTATGCTGACTGGTCAACGCTGGACAAGTTTCAGCGCACCCGCGGCGTCCTGCGCCTGATGGCCAGAGTCATCCATATCCTCTGGCAGCGCGATGACCGCAGCCTGCTGATCCTGCCCGCCCACATCCCCATGGACGACCAGCAGGTGCAGTCGGAGCTGACCCGCTACCTCGACGACAACTGGCTGCCGGTCATCGAAAAAGATGTGGATGGGCCCAATTCTCTTCCCCTGAGCCTCGACGGCGCCCATCCCAACCTGGGCCGCTACTCCGCCTGTCGCCGGGTTGCCCGCACCATCTACATGGGATCCGCCCCCACCCTGCGGGCTGCCAACCGAGGCCTAGAGGAGCGCCGCATCAAGCTGGGCTGTGTCCAACCGGGGGAACATGTAAACACTTTTAGCGATGCCTTGCGGCGCCTTTCCGACCAAGCCACCTACCTCTATGTGGATGGCAATCGCTACTGGGTTTCCACCCAGCCCAACGTCAACCGCACCGCCCAGGAACGGGCTGAGCAGCTTTTGCAAAACGAGCGCCACTCCATCTGGGAAGAGCTCCTCCGCCGTCTCAGAGCCGACAAAAGCCGAGGCGAATTCGGCGCCCTGCACATCGCTCCCGAATCTACCGCCGACATCCCCGACGACAGCTTGGGGGTGCGGCTGGTCGTTCTTTCTCCTCAATATCCCCACAGCCGAGGTAACCAAAACAGCGAAGGACGGGCATGGGCAGAGCAAGTTCTGCAGCGCCGCGGCAGCGGCCCTCGCTACCACAAAAACATGCTCCTATTTTTGGCTCCCGACAAAGCCAAATTGGAAAACTTGGAACGCCATACAGCTCAGTATTTGGCGTGGAAGGGAATCGAGGAAGAGAAAGACATCCTCAACCTCGATGCCTTTCAAACCAAGCAGGCCAACACCAAGCTAGAAGAGTCGAACAGGGCAGTTGATATCAGTCTACGGGAAACCTACCAGTGGCTTTTGATCCCAACTCAGCCCGATCCCCAGGGTGGCATTGAGTGGAAAGAAACTCGCTTGCAAGAACAAGACTCTCCCATTTTGCAAGCCAGCCGCAAGGCTGTTCGTGAAGGTGATCTAGTGGTCAGTTATTCTGCCCTCAACCTGCGCTTGGATGTTTTGGACAAGTTTCTCTGGCGGGAGGCAGATCATGTGAGTTTAAAACGGCTGTGGGAGTGCTTGACCCAGTACCCCTATCTGCCTCGCCTGAAAAATCAGTTGGTCTTGTTACAGGCTGTTCAAGATGGCGTTGCCTCAGAAACCTGGCGGGAAAGCTTTGCCTACGCTGAAAGTTTTGACGAAGCTAGGGGCAAGTATCTTGGCTTGAGAGCGTCAACCAGTGTCAACGCCGCCCTCAATGAAAATGGGCTGCTGGTCAAGCCAGAAATTGCCCTACGGCAACTCAACGAGCACAGCTTCCCTCCCCCTCGGCCTGATACCGATGCCCCGTCAGGGCAAGCTGAAGTAATAGCCATAAAAGATAGTAGACAGGATAAGAATCAACCCCTTGCCCCAATCTCTCCTGAGCTGCCCCGGCGCTTCTATGGCAGGGTAGAAATTGCCGATCCCTTGCGAATCAACAGAGATATTGCCACCCTCGCCGAAGAGGTGATCCGGCACCTGACCAATCTGCCGGGATCCACCGTCAAAATCACCCTGGAAATCGAAGCGGAAATACCGGAAGGCATGCCGGAGACCGTAAGGCGCACCGTAGCAGAAAACTGCCGAGCCTTGAAGTTCTGCACCCAGGAGTTTGAGAGCGATCTTTAGACAATCCGCAGCAGTAAGGAGCTCAACCTACTCTATGAGCTGCAATCTGCCCCTGCGTTGAGATCGTCCAGTTCGCTGTAGTCCGGCAGCGTGGTATCGATGGGCTGGCCTTGGCGCAACACTACTCGGTCATGCTGAGGACGGGAAAGCAGCTCGTCAAACCCCCGGCCCTTGAACAGCACCAAGTCTGCCGACAGGCCCACCCCAATTTGCCCGGCCTCTACCAAGCCCATCCTACGGGCCGGGGTGGCAGTGATGGCCTGCGGCCAATCCCCGTAGGGGGTGTCCAGGTGCAGGATGCGGGTGGCCTCCCGAAACACTTCTAGGCCGTCGTGATCCCCGAAGCCGTGGAAAGGATCCCGGCAGTTGTCACTGGCTATCATCACCGGCACGCCCAAAGCCTTCAGCTCATGGAGCAGCGTTACCCCCCGCCAGCGGGGCGTGTGGCCGGGGCGGCGGTCTTGTAAATAGAGGTTACACATGGGCAGGCTGACCACGGCGATCCCCGCCTCTTTGACCAGGGCCATGGTCTGGTGGGCCACCTGCGGCGGCTGCACCGCCAAACTGCAGCAATGGCCGCACACCACCTGGCCGAAAAACTCATGGCGCAGGGTTGCTGCTGCCACGTGTCTCAACGTGAGGGATCCCGGATCCTCCGTCTCGTCGGTGTGGAAGTCGAGATCCAGCCCCCGCTCCTGGGCCAGGGCAAACACCCGCTCCAACTGCTCATCCAGCTCCGGCCCCATCGCCGCTACCCCACCCAGGATCCCGCCCAGCTCTGCCACCTTGTCCGCCAGCTTCTCCCCTGCCGGCGTGAGAAAGAAGTCCAAATGGGTCAACGTCACTGCCTGCAGCTCCAGTCTGCCCGCCCACTCTTGCCGCAACTGGGCAAACACCTCCCAACTCACCTGGGCGTGGGGGCCGTTGCAGACCAGGTGGGTGCGCACCGCCTGGGATCCATGGGCATAGCTGCAGCGCAGGCCAAAGTCGCAGCGGCGGTAGATATCCTGCCAAAGTTTTTCGTGCCTGCCGGCGTAGGCCCGCTCCATTTTGGCCCAGTCTTCCTGCTCGGCCCGGATTGCCCCGGCAAACGTGCCGTCGGGGTTGGGGGTGCGCGGCCACACGTGCCCCTTGTCCAGGTGGGTGTGGATATCGACAAAACAGGGCCACACCTGGCCCCGCCTCAGATCTACGCTCGCGATCCCCTGAGGTGGGATCCCATTGGCTGCTTGGATGTGGGCAATTCTCCCCGCCTCTATTTCCAGATCCAGCAGCACCAGGCCCTCCCGGTTAGGCGCGGCCCCTGGCACCGCATCTTTGAGCACCGAGACGGGAACTTGGGCATTGAGCAGCCAGTAGTGGGCAGCGCCGGGGATCTGCAGGGTGATCCCGCAACTAGGCAAACTGACCCACCACCTGCATGGCAAAACTCAGCAAAATAAAGGCCAACCAGGGGGAAAAGTCCAAGCCACCGATGGGGGGAATGATGCCGCGGAAGAGGTTGAGATAGGGATCCGTGAGCTGGCTGAGCACCGACAGGATGGGGTTCGACCAGTTCAGTTGCGGGAACCAGCTCAGCAAAATCCGCACAATCAGCAGGGCATTGTAAATGACGATGAACTGGTAAAGGGAGCGAAACAGCAAAGACGCGGCACTGCCGTAGACCAGCCCCAGAGAGAGGCCGTCTGTCCAAGGGAGCAACAAAGGGCTGAGCATCATGGTTAGAAACAGCGAGGGAACGACTCTTCAACTCATCTCATCTCAACTTAAGCGCTGTCGGCAGAGGCAGACCTGATCCAGGAGGGCAACTCAGCCGAGCGACGAGAACACTGGCACCCCTCAGGGGAGAAAGCCAGTGCCGCCTCTAGTTTGGCATGGACAGGGATCCCCTGCTTAAGGCTTTTCCTCGACAGCGCTAGAAGATATTTCCTTGACAAGCAGTTGTGCGCGGGTGGCCTGGATCGCCTCGTTCAACTCGGCAATCTTGGCTTCGAGGGTGCGGCGGGCCTGGGCAATCCGCTCTGTTTCCTGTTCCCACTCCCTCCAGTCGCTGGAGCTGGGCACAGCCGGCTCACCCGAGACTCGGAGGCGCGGCCGCTCAGGAGGGACAGAGGTGCCGTTGAGACGGTCGGGATCGCGGCGCTGGCCTTCGGCGGATCCCTTGCTCAGTCGGGGGGCCAGCACAAAGGCGATCACCCCGCCGATGATCCCGCCCAACACAGCGCCGGCTACCACACCGGCAATGAAGTCACCTTTCTGATCTGCCACGCTTTTGTCCAGCTCACCAAACTTAAGCTATCTTCTTCTGTTCTACCTTTCCTGTCCCACTCCCGCCAGCAAATTCGGCCAGGGCTGGGGAAGTCGCCAGTGGCTGAGCCGCTCCAGGTGGGCTTGCATCTGTTCCCTCAACTCGGCCAAAGCATGTTGCAGATCGCCGGGCAGGGATCCCAGTGCCGCCTGCCAGAGGTGAGTTGGAGACAAGTCGGGGCTGACCACATGCCACAGCCGCTGTAGCTCCTCAAAGTGAAGGCGGTCATCTTCCGTAAGCGAAAGCACCAACTGGCGGCGCAGCTCGCGGGCCTCTTCCGACATCAAGTAGCGCAAACCCATTTGGGCAGTGGGGATCCAATCCAGCCCCCCATCGCTGCGGGCAATTTGGATCAAATTCTCCAGGCGGTTCCAGCGGAACTTGCCATCTTTAATCAGCACTTGCAGCAGCCGCTGGCGAATGCGGGGTGACTCATCCGTCAGCAGGCGCTTGGCCACGTAGGGATAGGCCACACCAACAATGCGAAACTGGGGATAGAGGCTAAGAGCCACCCCTTCTTGAGTAACCAAAGAGCGGATTACCAACGCAAAGTGGGAGGGTACCTGAAAGGGGTAGCGGTACATCAAATCGGAGAACTGGTCGGTGGCGGTTTTGAAGTTGAAGTTGCCCACCTCCTGGTTCAACACATCCGCCAGCACCGTCTCCAAAGCAGGGATCAGCTCTTGGCGGTTGACATCCGGCTGTAAAAAGCCCAGATGAATAAAATCGTCGATTAAGGCGTTGTAGTCGCGATCCACCAGGTGAACCAGCGCGTCCACCAGATATTCCTTCATTTCTTCGGTGAGCTGGTCCATCATGCCGAAGTCGATATAGGCCAGGCGGCCATCGGCCAGGGCAAACAGGTTGCCCGGATGGGGATCGGCGTGGAAAAAGCCGTATTCCAGCAACTGCTTCAGGCCAGCCACCACGCCAATGCGCACCAGTTGTCTGACCTCCAAGTTGGCGGCTCGAATCCGCTCCACATCGGTGAGCTTGATGCCGTCGATCCACTCCAGGGTCAACACCCGGCGGGTGCTGTAGGCCCAAAAGATGCGCGGCACATACACATCGGGATCGCCGCGAAAGTATTCGGCAAAGCGCTCGCAGTTTTGCCCTTCGTTCAGGTAGTCGATCTCCTCAAAAAGCTTGTAACCAAACTCATCCACCACCGCCGTCAAGGTGTTGCCCAGGTTCAGGGGCAGCCAGGAACCCAGCCAGGTGGAGGCCCAGCGGATGAGGTACAGATCTAGGCTCAGCCGCTCCCGTAGGTGGGGCCGCTGCACCTTGACCGCCACCCATTCGCCACTGTGCAGTTGCGCTTTGTAAACCTGGCCTAGGCTGGCCGCGGCCACCGGCTCGGAAGAGATCTGGGCGTAAATTTCGCTAATCGGACGGCCCAACTCTGACTCAATGCGGGCAAACGCCTCCTGGGAAGGAAAGCTGGGCAGTTGATCCTGCAGCTTGGTCAGCTCTTCCAAGTAGTCTTTGCGCACCAAGTCCGGTCGCGTCGAGAGGGCCTGCCCCACCTTGATGAAGGTGGGCCCCAGGTCGGTGAGCAGCTTGCGCAACTGGGCCGAGCGCTCCGCCACATTGCGCTCCGTCTGCCCCCACAGGCGATCCCAGCGCAGACAGAGGACAAACCAGAGAAAGGGCCAGAGAATGGCCAGCGCCCGACCGATCACCTGCGGCAGGCGCCAGCGGTAGTAACGAGCAATAAATTGCGGATCGTAAACTTCTAGGTCGGCAACCGAGGAAATCCTGTTCAGCACGCTCAAGGGATCTCACAATCTGTTTTTAAAGCTCTCAATATTTATCGTAATCTATTGTAACGGCAAAAGCCTCTTGATTCCTCTTCATCTTGCTTAACAGCGCCTCCTCAGCGCTCGCCAGCCAGGTTCTTGGCCAGAGCCGACCTCCCCCGATCAAATGACGGTGTTGTCCGGGATCACCGAGTCCTTGATGATGGTGACGATGCCGTTGCTGATCCAGATCCCTTCCTCTTCCCGCTGCGCTTCGCTGACGTGATCCTTGTTGAGGATGCGGACGTTGCGCCCGATGCGGGCGTTCTTGTCTACGATGGCGTTGACAATGTGGGAGTTGGCCCCGATGCCCACCGGTGGGATCCCGGCCTCCAGCTTGGCCTGGCGCTCTTCTGCCGACTCGTAGTAATCGGCCCCCATGACCAGGGTGTTTTCTATGATGGTGTTGGCTTCCAGGCGGCTGCGAATGCCGATGATGGAATTGCGAATTTGGGCATTTTTGATGATACAGCCGTCGGCGATGATGGAATTGACGATGTGGGAATCGAGAATCTTGTTGGGGGGCAAAAAGCGCGGGCGGGTGTAGATGGGCATTTCGCTGTCAAAGAAGCTAAAAGGCGGGTTGGGCTGCTGCACCAGCGCCAGGTTGGCCCGATAAAAAGCCTCGATGGTGCCGATGTCTTCCCAATACCCCTTGAAGAGGTAGGCCTGCAGGTGGTACTTGCCAACGGCTGCCGGCAGCACCTCTTTGCCGAAGTCGGTGTGCTCCTTCACCTGAAGCATCTCGATGAGGGCTTCCCGCCGGAATACGTAGATTCCCATCGAGGCGATGTAGGGCTTGGCCTTGGCCTCTTCCGGGCTAAGGCCGAGGGCTTGGGTATCCACCTGACAGGCTTGCAGCAGCTCCCCCTGCGGCTTTTCCTTGAAATCGACAATGCGACCGTTCTCGCCGATCTTGAGCAGGCCAAAACCTGAGGCCACTTTTTCTTCGCAAGGGAGCACCGCCAGCGTCACATCGGCTCCGGTCTGCCGGTGATGGTGGATGAAGGGGCGGTAGTCCATGCGGTAGAGGTGATCCCCAGATAGGATGAGGAAGTCCCGTGGCTTCCAGGAGTCCATCAGCCAGAGATATTGGCGCACAGCATCGGCGGTGCCCTGAAACCAATCGGGGTTATCGGGCGTTTGTTGGGCCGCTAAAATATCCACAAAGCCGCCTGTGAAGGGGGACATGCGGTAGGTGTTGACGATGTGGCGGTTGAGGGAGGCGGAGTTGAACTGGGTGAGGACGTAGATTTTGTCGATATCGGAATTGATGCAGTTGCTAACCGGGATGTCGATGAGGCGATACTTGCCTGCCAGAGGCACAGCAGGTTTAGCACGGCGCTTGGTCAGGGGATAAAGTCGGGTGCCACGCCCACCGCCCAGGATAATCGCCAGTACATCGCGCATGGTTGTCCTCCACCAGGCCACACCCAATAGCATAGACTGCTGCGGGGGCACCTGGCCCAATCTGGCTGAGGGGAATCGGGAAACCGGAAGCAGCTGAAACAAATTCTGGGGAAGCGGATGGCACGCGTCCTGGCTTTTACCAACAATAAAGGGGGCACCGGCAAGTCCACCCTCTGCGTCCACGCGGCCCAGTTAACGGCTCAACGGGGCTACCGAGTTCTGCTCATCGATCTCACCTCCCAGGCCACCGCCAGCAGCTTTTACCTGGAAGAGGTGGGATCCCTGCCCCCCGAGGAAACAGTCTGGGCCAGCTTGCACCCGCAGCATCGATGCTCTTTGGAAGAGGTGATCTATTGCACCGACAAGGGGGTGGATGTGGCGCCCTCCCACAGCACCATGGCGGAAGTGGCGGCCCAATTGGCGGCTGCCGGCGATGCAGGGCAACACCTGTTGCAGCACCAGTTGGATCCCTTGCTGCCGGATTACGATCTTATCTTTCTCGATACGCCGGGGGAACTGAATGCCCTCACGGCCAACGCCCTGCGGGCAGCCCAGCGGGTGTTGATCCCGACCCGGCTCAACCGCGCCGATTTCTCCTGTACAGAGGTGACCCTACGCTACATTGAGACCCTGAAAGGTCAGTTGAGCCAGGCCCGTGCTGTCTTGACCATGCTGGACGACCGCTACTTGCCGGGGGGCATCTGGTCGGGATCCCATACCGGGCAATTGTATGTGCAAGCGCAACAGATTTTTGCGGATGTGCTTTCACCCGTTACCATTCCAGATAGCAGCGATTTGCGCACCGCTTTTGACTACGGCTTGACGGTCATGGACTATCGGCCTGGCTCGGTGGTGTGTCAGCGATTGGTGCAGTTTGTCGAACATGAGGTGCTCTTGTGACTGGATCGGACCGTAGCCTCTTTCCTTCTTCAGGAGAAACTTCCCGCACTCGGCGTAAGGCCAGTGCTAAAACCAGTTCAGAGCCCACCTCTGCAGAATCTACTCCCACGGGCGAGGAGCCGACAACGATGTCTTCTCAGTCTCCTACAGAACCAGCCCCAGAATCGCCAGAAATTGCAACTCTCAAAAGCCAACTGGCCGAAGCTCAACAACGCTTGCAGGACTACCAAAACAAAGTCTCTGCCTTGCAAGCTCAGCTTGAGCAAGTCACTGCCCATCGGGACGAATTGCAGAAGGCGCTGGCCCAGTTGCAGGCGGTGGCAGACGAGCGGGCCAAGACCATTCAGGAACTGCAAAGCCGCCGAGGACAAGCTCCACTCCCGGCTAGGCCCCAACCCTCCGCTTCCCCGCTGCAGGCGCAGAAGAAGATCATGAATCGGCCCATCTTCGACAATGTGTCGCCCACCGACGAAGATATGCCGCCCTACATGCTGGACTAGGCAGTGGGTACTATCCTGGATTGCACCCGAGGAAAGAAGGGTGTAGGGTTAGGGATCCCTGTCTGCTCGGTTGCCGTTCTGGTCTTCACGCTATGACTTCATCCCAGGCGAAGATGACTGTTTCTTGCGATGCCATTCCGCCCCATGGGGGCACTTTGGTTAACCGCATTGCCCCGCCCGAGCAGGCACAAGAGCTGCGCTCCAAAGCTGAACACTGCCCCATCCTCTACCTCGACGAGCGGGCTCAGTCGGATCTGGAGATGATCGCCATTGGGGGCTTTAGCCCGCTCACCGGCTTCATGGGGCGGGCAGATTACCAGTCGGTTCTGGAGACGATGCATCTGGCCAATGGCCTGGCTTGGTCGCTGCCGGTGACGCTGCCGGTTGCTGCCGAGATAGCCGCCGATCTCAAGGAAGGGCAGACCATTGCCCTGGCCAACGGCGAGGGCAGGCTCTTGGGCCTGTTGGAATTGACCGAGAAGTTCACCTACGACAAAACCCGCGAAGCGCAGCAGGTCTACCGCACCACCGATGAGCAGCATCCGGGGGTGAAGGTGCTCTACGAACAGGGATCCGTCTATTTGGCTGGCCCTGTAACTCTCTTCCAGCGGGATCCCCATCCCCTTTTCCCGGCCTACCAGATCGACCCGGCTCAGTCGCGGCAACTGTTTCGGGAAAGAGGCTGGAAAACGATTGTCGGCTTTCAAACCCGCAACCCCATCCACCGCGCCCACGAGTACATCCAGAAGTGCGCGCTGGAAATCGTGGACGGGCTGTTTCTCCACCCGCTGGTGGGGGCCACCAAAAGCGACGACATTCCCGCCGAGGTGCGCATGCGCTGCTATGAGGTGCTGATTGAAAAGTACTACCCCAAGGAGCGGGTCATTTTGGCCATCAACCCTGCGGCCATGCGCTATGCCGGCCCGCGGGAAGCCATCTTCCACGCCCTCATTCGCAAAAACTACGGCTGCACCCATTTCATTGTGGGCCGGGATCATGCCGGGGTGGGGAATTACTACGGCCCCTACGATGCCCAGCACATTTTCGATGAGTTCCGTCCTGAGGAACTGGGCATCATCCCCCTCAAGTTTGAACACGCCTTCTATTGCACCGTCACCGGCACTATGGCCACGGCCAAGACCAGCCCTAGCCAGCCCCACCAGCGCATCCACCTGTCGGGCACCAAGGTGCGGGAAATGCTGCGCCGCGGCGAGATACCCCCGCCCGAGTTCTCCCGCCCCGAGGTGGCCCAATTGCTGGCCGAAGCCATGCGTGAGCGCAGTTCGTCGTAGCTTTTGTGATTTCTCTGAGTAGAGGCAAAAAGGTCTGCGACCAACCAGACCCTATGTATTGATAAATTGATAAAGAGACAAAAACCCCACGCCCAAAGGCATGGGGAGGATGCTGCTCTCCTAGGAAACCCTCGTCAGCAAGCTCTCAATGGGCAGCAGCAGACCTCATCCCGCCTCAAAGCGGAGTTGCTCGGGATCCACATAATAGCAGCGGGCATTGTCAACACAGATCAGCGCCCAGCCATTTTGGTCAACATCGACCAACGTATATTCGGATTGAGGGATGAAGTGGCCCTGGTGGTTGCGGGTCTCGCCTTTAACCCAAACAGTCTGACGGTTCATCTTAAAGTTCCTCCAATTTACAGCCAAAAAATCAAAAGCAGGACTCAATTTCAATGCAAGTCAGTGCAAGAAGTGTCACATCAAACAGAACTAGGATGCACCAAACCCCTCGCATCTCCTCAAAGCCCAACCAATCCATAGGCTTGGGTGTGATGCAAGCTAGCTCACAGCGGTGAATAAATACCGTCTTGCGATTTGGTAAGAGAAGTCTAGCACCAACTCTATGAGAATATTGTTAAAAGTTGCAGATTAAATTGACAAGCTCTAGATTTTTCTAAATTCTTGTTGCAAAATTGCGTCAAGCCTGCCTAATTTTCTTCAAATAGCCACTGGTGCATCTTGCTCAGGTGAGGCCAAGCGGGACGGCGCTTCCCTCCCTCTGCCAAGTTGGATTTGACCCCCTCGATCTGCTCGGGATCCCGCGCCAAGATTTGCTTGATGGTCTCCACCTGCTGGCGTACCCCCGTTTTTTTCAGCTCCAGCATCGCCAAAGTCAAGTTCACCCGCGGCTGGGCGTCCACCGGATCCAGCTTCACGGCAGTTTGGGCGGCTTTCAGGGCTTTTTCCGCTTGCCCCTCCAAAAGATAGAGCCAAGACAGGCAAGTCCAGGCTGCTGCCGCCTTCGGGGATCCCTTACAGATAGCCTCAAAGGAAGGGATCAGCGTCTTGGCTGCTTCCCCCGCCTCGTAGCGCCGGATCCCTTCCTGAAACAATTCTTCAATGGCTGTGCTCATCGTTCTCAATTGAGCATAATGACGTATTGACAAATGTGCCGCTTTATGGGTGCAAGGCTATTCTTGCCTGTTCGCCCATCTGTTGTAGCGCACCGGTGTCGGGGAGAGGGATCCCTTCTCCTTCCGCCAGCCAGAGCCAGTACTCGATGTTGCCGGCAGGGCCGGTGATGGGCGACCAGGTATAGCCCTGCACCTGCCAGCCGCGGGCCACTGCCGCCTGCATCACCGTCTGCAGCACGCGGGCATGGATGGTCGGATCCCGCACGACTCCCTTTTTGCCCACCTGGCCTCGGCCCGCCTCAAACTGGGGCTTGACCAGCAGCAGAGCCTCCCGCGGCGACCGCAACAGCTTCCACAAAGGATCTAACACCTTGGTTAGGGAAATAAAAGAGAGATCCACCACCGCCAGATCCGCCCAGCTTGGGGTGGGCACCTCGGTTCCGTAGAGATCGGCCGGCTGCAGGTGGCGCAAGTTGGTTCGTTCTTTGAGGATCACCCGCGGGTCGGTTCGCAAAGACCAAGCCAACTGCCCATAGCCCACATCCACCCCATAGACCCGCTGGGCCCCCTGTTTGAGTAGGCAATCGGTAAAGCCCCCCGTGGAGATGCCCGCATCCAAACAAATACGGCCCTGCACCTGAACAGAGAAGGTTTGCAGCGCCCCCTGCAGCTTTTCTCCTCCTCGCGAGACAAAAGCAGGCTTGCACTGGATGTGGATTACGGGATCCCCGCTCACCCAGGCTCCAGCCTTCTCCGCCCGCACCCCATTGAGGAGAACTTCGCCTGCGAGGATGGCGCGCTGGGCCTGCTGGCGGGAAGAGAAATATCCCCGCTCCACCAACCAGCTATCCAGGCGCACCCGCTCGGCCATCTCACTACTGCTGTTAACAGCTCCTACCCGATTTTCCAATTTCTCAGGATAGGAGAGCGGGATCCCTCTCGACCAGATCTGGCTTGGCGCCAGCAGAAATTGGCGGGGGATTAGCCAAAGCGTCCGCTCACGTATTCTTCCGTCTCGCGATTGACGGGAGAGTTGAAGATCTTCTCGGTGCGGTCGAACTCCACCATGCGTCCGTAGCGAACCCCTTCGTCGTCCACCTCGGTGTTAAAGAAAGCCGTGAAGTCGGACACACGCGCCGCCTGCTGCATGTTGTGGGTGACGATGATGATCGTGTAGCGACGCCCCAATTCCTTAAGCAGCTCCTCAATGCGCAGCGTGGAGATCGGATCCAGCGAGGCGCAGGGCTCGTCCATCAGGATCACTTCCGGCTGAATGGCCAAGGTGCGGGCAATGCAGAGGCGCTGCTGTTGTCCGCCGGAGAGGGAAAGACCGCTCAGCTTTAACTTATCTTTCACCTCATCCCAGAGAACGGCCTGGCGCAACGCACGCTCCACCAGCTCGTCCAGATCCCCCTGATAGCCGTTGATCCGTGGCCCAAAGGCAATGTTGTCGTAGATGGATTTGGGGAAGGGGTTGGGCTTCTGAAACACCAGACCAACCCGCCGGCGCACCTCAGAGGGATCCACATCGGGGTCGTAGATATTTTTTCCGTGAAAAATGACCGAGCCTTCTACCCTTGCTCCCGGGATGAGATCGTTCATGCGGTTGAAGCAGCGCAAGATGGTGCTCTTGCCGCAGCCTGAGGGGCCAATGAAGGCTGTGATGTGATTTTTCGGGATCTTCAGGGAAACCTGCTTGACCGCTAGGTGGGAGCCGTAGTAGACGCTCAAATCCCGCGTCTCTAGTTCAACCTCCAAACGGGTGGATTTCTCGGGAGAGCCGGACTTGTCAGAGAGTGGAGAGCGCATAGGAGTACCGAAGGAGATAACGTCACTGCAAAGCCTAGATTGGGTTAAAGCAACAGGTGAGAGGGATTAGATGGTGATGGTTTCCTGCCGACGACTGACGATGAGCCGGAAACTGACTGTGGTGATCAACACCAAAATCACCAGAGCCAAAGCCCCTCCCCAGGCGATCTTCTGCTGGTTTTCAAAAGGAACGAGGGCAAAGTTGTAGATCAACACAGCCAGTGAGGCTACTGGCTTTAACAGACCGCTGGGCCAGAGGAAGCTAAACAAAGCAGTGAAGATCAGGGGCGCTGTCTCACCCGCAGCGCGGGCAATGGCCAACGTCACCCCCGTCAGGATCACCGGCAGAGCTGCCGGCAACACCACGCGAAACACCGTCTGTACCCGCGAAGCTCCCAACGCATAGGCAGCAGCCCGCGTATCTGCCGGCACCAGGCGCAGCGCCTCTTCACAAGACAAGATAATGATGGGCAGAGTCAACACCGATAGAGCCATCCCGCCGGAAAGGGCGGAGAAGGTCTTGGTGGAGAGCACCAGCACCCCGTAGGCAAACACCCCGGCAATGATAGAGGGAACCCCCGTCAACACCTTGATGATGAAGCGCAGAAAGGAAGCTGTGGGGCTGTTTTGGCCAAACTCCGAGAGATAGATGGCAGCAAACAGTCCGATGGGGAAGGTGATGGCGATAGCAATCGACACCACAATAACCGTCCCCAGCACCGCATTGCCAAATCCCCCCACCTGATCGCCGGGAGGAGGGGGAAGTTGGGTCAGCGCTTGCCAGTTCAAGCGCTCGATGCCTCTGGTGAAAACATAGTAGAGGATGAGAACCAGCACGAAAATGGCAAAGATGCTGGAGAAAACTGTCAGCGCTGTCATTCCTACATCCAAGAAGACGCGCCGCCAGGACTTTGCTCTGCGCTTGAACAAATTGCCTTGCTCTACCGCCTGAACTTGCGTCGTCATGTTCCTCTACTCCCGCGAAGCTGTCAACGCGAACTTGACACGGCGTATCATCAGCTCCGCCGCAATGTTAACTACCAGAGTGATGGCCAACAAAATCAAGGCCACATACATGAGCGCTGCCACCTGCTCAGGGCCTGCTTCTGCAAACTCGTTGGCCAACAGGGCTGGGATGTTGCTGGCAGGAGCTAGGAGCGAGACGCTAATACCGCGGGCATTGCCGATCAACATCGCCACTGCCATCGTCTCCCCCAAGGCACGTCCCAAACCCAAAACCACCGACCCCAGCATGCCGCCAATGGCCGCCGGCAGCACAACACCAAAGATGGCTTCCCAGCGAGTGGCCCCCATCGCATAGGCAGCCGCCCGCAACTCCGGCGGAACGGCCACCAGCACTTCCCTGGCAATGGCAGTGATGATGGGGATGATCATGATCCCCAAGACAACCCCTGCCGTCAGCATCCCCGGCCCCACCGGTGGCGTACTGAAAATGGGCAACCACCTGAAGTTCTGGAACAAGAACATCTGAATCGGGCGAAAGAAGGGAATGAAGATAAACAACCCCCAAATGCCGTAGACCACGCTAGGAATGGCTGCCAGCAGCTCCACCACGATGATCAAGACTGTGCGCAAAGACTTGGGCAAAAAGTCCTCGCTCAAAAAGATGGAGATGCCGAAGCTAAAAGGAACGCCCACGATCAGGGCAATCAGAGAAGTCACCAGGGTGCCGTAGATCTGGGGCCAAGCGCCGTAGTTGTTCTCAACAGGATCCCAGGTGGTGCCCCAGAGAAAGCCCAGCCCGAACTTCTGAATGGCAGGTAGCGACTGAATCCCAATCTCCAGGGCAATCCACAACAGCAGCAAAGCCGAGAAAAAGACGGCAATCCGCGTTGCCCAGATGAACAACCAGTCGCGCCGGCGCTGGAAGACGGGCCGGGGCCGAAATAGAGAACTGCTCTCCGAAAAAGTAGTAGTCATCTGCCGGGTGCGGGGTACAAACTTCTACGGCGTGATGTTTTCCAGAGCAGCCAGAGCTTTCTGCCGCGTTTCTTCCGGCAAAGGCACATAGCCCAGCGGCTCCGCGAAGGATTGCCCTTCCGTGAGGCCGTAGCGGAGAAACTCCTTGACAGCTTTGGAGGTTTCAGCTTTGGGGTAGACTTTGTAGGCCAAGATCCACGTGTAGCCCACAATGGGGTAGGAGTCTTCCCCGGCGGGATCCGGGTCAACCCCCAACAGCCGCTCGTCGAGCTTGATTTTGGCCAGCGCTGCCTGCTCCGTCTCAACTTTGGGGGTGACGAACTTGCCCGACCGGTTTTCCAGGCGAGCGATGTTCAGGTTGTTGAGCTTGGCGAAGCCGAACTCTACATAGCCGATCGCGCCAGGGATCTGCTTAATCTGCTCGGAAACGCCTTCGTTACCGCGAGCTCCCACCCCGGTTGGCCAGTTCACGGAAGAGCCACGACCCACTTTTTGCCGCCATTCCGGGCTAATGGCGTTGAGGTGGGTGGTAAAGATGTCGGTGGTGCCGCTGCCGTCGGAGCGGTGCACAACGGTAATCGGCAAATCCGGGAGAGTCACCCCTGGATTAAGGCCAGCCAGCAGCGGATCGTTCCAGTTCTTAATTTTGCCCAAGAAGATATTCACCAGCGCCAGGCGAGAGAGGCGAATTTCGGGGCCCACGCCGGGGATGTTATAAGCTGGCACCACTGCCCCCCCCACCATCGGCACGGCCACCATGCCCTTGGGAGGGTTGGCTTCACTCTCGATCTGGCTGATCTCTTCGGGACGGGGCACACTGTCGCTGGCGCCGAAATCGACAGTGCGAGCCACAAATTGCCGCCGCCCGGCACCGCTCCCCACCGACTGATAGTTGACTTGGATGTTAGGGTTTTTCTTGCCAAATTCCTGAGCCCAAGTTTGGTAGATGGGAGCCGGGAAAGTAGCTCCAGCGCCGTTGATGGTTACGGTCTGCTGAGCAAATACCCGCTGCCAATTTGCCTGGCTGGCCGCAAACCCAGCAACAGTGGCAGAGACAGACTTCAGGAAAGAACGACGTCCCAAGGAGCGCAGCATCAACATACAGAAATCTCCCAGATGAAGATGGTGTCTCGATCCAACTCTGAGTGCTCTAACCTCAGAACCTGCTCAAGCCGGGCTGATCTCAAAAAACAAGGGATCCTGTTAAAGATCCTTGCCACTCTGGTTCTTGTCGTTAATGTAATATAACGTTCATCCTTTTTGGTTAACGCGAGGTTAAAATCAGGTTATTTCTGACTACAGCTAGCCCCCCTTGTCGCTCTTTCCAGGGATCCCTTGCAGCGGAGAACACCATCGATCGAAGAAACGCGGCGCGAAGACCCCCGGATTCAAGGGCCTACGGCTGGGCTCTGGGGCCGGCTGAGTTTTCCGAGCTCTTTGGGCTGACATCAGCTTGGCAAATGCTTAGAATGAAAGGCTGTCGAGAAAATCAGTGCTTTCCTCCATGTCTAAACGCAATGTGCAAGTTGTGCTGCGCCAGGCGATCCCTGGCTTGGGCAGCCCCGGAGAGGTGGTGAGCGTCAAGCCTGGCTATGCCCGCAACTACCTTTTCCCGCGGCAGATGGCGGTGCGGCTTACACCTGGGCTTCTCAAGGAGCAGCAGATGCGCCGGGAGCAGGAAGCTGCCCGCAAATTGGCGGAGAAGCAGCAGGCGGAAAACTACAAAAAGGCTTTGGAGACCATCGGTCGCTTTGTCATCCGCAAGAAGGTAGGCGAAAACGATCTGCTTTTCGGACAGGTGACCACCAGCGACATTGCCGAGGTGGTGCTGGCTACCAGCGGCCTCGATATCGATCGCCGCAACATCCTGCTTAATGAAGAAATCAGAAAAACCGGGGTTTACCCCGTGCAGGTCAAGTTACACCCCGAAGTAACGGCTACGCTGCGCATTCAGGTCACGCCTGACTGAGAGCAGGGATCCGCGGAGAGAGGCTCTGTGGCCGGCGGGTATGCTCACTGAGCCCGTTGCTCTGAGGCGTATGGCCGAGAGGCTGGGTTGGTTTTTCTATCCTGGCTTGTGGTGATTAGCGATTACGACTTGACGGGTGGGGATCGGCTTCCGCCTCAAAACATAGAGGCTGAGGAGGAGATCCTGGGGGCTATTCTTCTCGATCCCGAGGCATTGGCGCGGGTGGTGGAGTTCCTGCGTCCCGAGATGTTTTACCTCTCGGCCCACCAGGAAATCTACCGGGCTGCCCTGCATCTGCACAGCCAAGGCCAACCCACCGATCTGATGACGGTTTCTGCCTGGCTGGCGGATCACCACCTTCTGGAGCGGGTGGGGGGGACAGGGGCAATTCGTCGTCTGCTGGAGCAAACGGTTAGCAGCGTCAACATCGACCAGTACGCCCGCCTGGTGGTGGACAAATACATGCGCCGCCAGTTGATCCAGGTGAGCAACACCCTGGCTCGTCTGGCCTACGACACCAGCCAGCCCCTGTCTCAGGTGATGGATCAGGCGGAGCAGCAGGTGTTTGGCCTCACCCAAGAGCGAGTGCAGCGCAGCCTCATCCCTGCTTCTGAGGTTTTGGTGAACATCTTCTCGGATCTGGAGGAGAAGTTCCAGAGCGGGGCTCAGATCCCTGGGATCCCGACCAAATTCATCGACCTCGACAACCTGACCCAGGGCCTGCAACGCTCGGATCTGGTGATCCTGGCCGGTCGCCCCTCGATGGGGAAAACCAGCTTGGCCCTTAACATTGCCCAAAATGTGGCCGCCTACGTCAGGCAGCCGGTGGCCATTTTCAGTCTAGAGATGTCGCGGGAGCAACTGGTGCAGCGGCTTTTGGCCAGCGAGGCCCGCATCGACAGCAGCCGCCTGCGCGCGGGGCGCATCAGCGAGCACGAGTGGCAGCGTCTGGGGCAGGCGATTGGCTTTTTGTCGCAACTGCCCCTGTTTATCGACGACACTCCCGATTGCACCGTTACGGAGATTCGCTCTAAGGCGCGGCGCTTGCAGGTGGAGCAAGGAGGAACGTTGGGGCTGGTGTTGATCGACTACTTGCAACTGATGCAGGCATCCGCCGCCGACAACCGAGTACAGGAGCTGTCGCGCATCACCCGCGGCCTCAAGGCGCTGGCCAAAGAGCTGATGGTGCCGGTGCTGGTGCTCTCTCAGCTCAGCCGGGCAGTGGAGTCGCGCTCTGATAAGCGTCCGCAACTGGCGGATTTGCGGGAATCCGGCTGCCTGGCGGGGGATACCCAGGTGATGGACGTGGATCGGGGCAAGCTCTGGCGGCTGGAACAACTGGCGGCCCTGCCAGCCTCAGCAGAACTGCCCCGCCTGCTCAGCCTCAACGGGCGCGGGCGCCTGGTGCCCCAACAGCCGGTGAAGGTGTTTTGCAGTGGCCGGCAGCCCACCTGTCTTTTGAAAACCCGCCTCAATTTCTCCATTCACGCCACCGGCAACCATCCTTTCTTGACGTCAGAGGGATGGAAACCCCTCGACGAGCTGCAACTGGAAGAGGAGGTGGCGGTGGTGGTACAGGAAGGGTTGATCTGGGATCCGGTGGTGTCGATTAGCGAGCCGGGGGAGCCCCAGCCGGTTTACGACATCGAAATGCCCCGCCACCACAACTTTGTGGCCAACGGCCTGCTGGTACACAACAGCATCGAGCAGGACGCCGATGTGGTGATGATGATCTACCGCCCGGAGTACTACGATCCCAACACCAGCGATCGCGGCATTGCCGAGGTGATCATCGCCAAACATCGCAACGGCCCCACCGGCACCGTGCGCCTTTTGTTTGAAAGCCAGTACACCCAGTTTCGCAACCTGGCGGATCCCTATCGCTAAAGGCAAACCCGCTGGTGCCTGGTTCCTCCGGCAATTCAAAGAGCAAGGCAGGGGGGTGTTAGCTTAGGATAGCTGACAGCTTCAGCCGAGCTCGGCCACTGCCCTCTTTATCCTCTCATGTTTAAAAACGTTTTAATTGCAACCGATTGCCAAGATGGCCTGCAAAGGTTTGGCAAGTGCTTAGATGCCCTACACAGCAACGGCATTCAACGCCTTGTTTTCTTGCACAGCCTGATTTGGAAAGATGACGATATCGGCCTTCCCGAAGACCCCACCCCCAAAATAGAAACCAAGAAAGCCCAGTTTCGCCAGCTTTTGGGCACCATTCCGGAGGGGCTGGAGGCTAAGGTTTTGGTGCAGGTGGGCCAGCCGGTGGATCTGATTTTAAAAGGGATCCAAACTTACAGCTCCGACCTGCTGATCACAGGCATGGGGATCCACAACCTGCTCACGGAAAAACTGTTTGGCAGCACCACCGTGGAGCTGCTGCCTAGGTTGAACATCCCCCTGCTGGTGATGCGCCCGCAACTGCTGGCCGTCTTTACCCTCGAGGAGCTGCGCCTGCGCAGCCGCCACCTATTTCGCTCTCTCCTGGTGCCTTTTGACTTTGAGGAGCCGCGCCGGCAACTGCTCAGCCGTCTCGGCCAACTGCTGCCGGGGACTTCCCAGTGCCAATCGGTTACCCTGCTCTATGTGGTGGATCCCGGCGCCCGCCGCAACCAGGGAACGCCGGTGGAGGTGCTCAAACGCAAGGCTGAGGCCGATTTGGCTCAGGTAGTCGGGCCGTTGAGCGAGCAGGTGCAGCCGCTGCAGGTGCGGGCTCTGGTACGGGTGGGATCGCCGCTGCAGGAGATCCTGGCCACCGCTGCTGCCGAGGACGTAACTGCCATCGCCACCGCCTCTCCGCGGGTGGGCAGCTTTTGGGAGTGGTCGGTTCGCAGCCTCACCGGCGAGATCCTGCGGCAAAGTTGGCATCCGGTGTTGTTTTTCCCACGTGGGTCTTTGGCCCAGTAGAGCTGCTCAATCCCCTAGCTATGGCCGACCCAACCCAAAGCTTGCGAGAACTGTTGCAGGCGGTGGCTCAAGGGAGGCTCTCTCCCGATCAAGCCCTGCAAGCCTGTCGCTTTCTGCCCTTCGAGACCGTGGGAGACTTCGCCCGCGTGGATCACCACCGCCCCTTGCGCACGGGCTTTCCCGAAGCAGTGTGGGGGCCGGGCAAAACCCCTGAGCAAATTGCCCAGATCCTGGAACGGCTGCACCAGCAGGGATCCCTGGCTTTGGCCACCCGCGTCGATCCCTCGGTCTATGCCCAGATCCGCTGCCGCTTGCCCCAGGCGCAGTATTCTCCAGTGGCCCGCCTGTGCTGGATCCCGGCCCAGCAGACCATCCGCCGTCCCGGCCAGATTAGCGTGATCTCCGCCGGCACCGCCGATGTGCCGGTGGCCGAAGAGGCCGCTCTCACCGCCGAGCTTTGCGGGTTTGCGGTCAAGCGCCTCTGGGATGTGGGGGTGGCCGGGATCCATCGCCTGTTGCACCACCGCGCCGCCCTGGAAGCCGATGTGCTGATCGTGGTGGCGGGCATGGAAGGGGCCTTGGCCAGCGTGGTAGCCGGCCTGGCGGACTGTCCGGTAATCGCCGTGCCCACCAGCATCGGCTACGGGGCCAGTTTTCAGGGCTTGGCCGCCCTGCTGACCATGCTTAACTCTTGTGCAGCGGGGGTGGGAGTGGTGAACATCGACAATGGCTTTGGGGCGGCCATTTTGGCAGGCCAGATCCTACGCTGTGGACAACGGCTGGCGGCGCGATTGCCTTCGCCTGCCCCCCCCTGAGGGAGGAGAAGATTAAGAAATGTAAAACGATCCTGAGCCGGACAAGCTATACTCGGGCCATGCTGGGATTTTGGATTTCTCCGCTGGGAGGCTGTTGCCAAGAATTGAGGGATGGATCCCTTCTCCAGGTATCTTTTGTCAGGTGTCTTTGGGGCGCTTCCTCAACGACAACGACCCTAAAAATCTCCTGGAAGGGGTTGTCGATAGATCTGGGATAGCGGTCTGGGGTTAGCTGCACTGAACGAACGATTTTTTACCGGGTTACATGAAGCTTGCTGCTATGTCAATTGAGGCAATAGATACCACTGTGGCTTTTGTTCAAGGGATAATTCAGTCCTTCACTTGGACAGATCTCTTTTTGGTGGTGGCTCTGGTGTTTTTGGAAGCGGCCCTCTCCGCCGATAACGCCGTTGCCCTGGCGGCTTTGGTCAAGCATTTGCCCACTCCTCAGCAACAAAATCGCGCTTTGCGCTGGGGCATTATCGGTGCCTATGGTTTTCGCATCGCCATTGTGTTTGCAGCGGTTTGGCTGGTGGAGTATCCGCCCGCTCAGTTTCTCGGGGCCTGTTACCTGCTCTGGCTGGCCTGGCAGCATTTTTGCGGGGAAGAAGAAGGATCCGAGCAAGACATCACCCGCCAGGCTAATTTTTGGCAAACCCTGGTGATGGTAGAGCTAACGGATCTAGTCTTTTCTTTCGACAGCATCGCCGCTTCGGTGGGCGTCTCCCGCAAGGCTTGGGTGATCATCCTCGGCGGCATTCTCGGCATCACCTTGATGCGCTACATGGCCTCTTTGTTTTTGCGCTGGCTGGATGAGTTTTCCCGCCTAGAAGATGCTGCCTTTGCCATCATCGCCCTGGTGGGAAGCCTCATGCTGCTGGAGGTGTTTTTCCCCCAAGTTGAGCTCCCGGAATGGGGGATGGTGGTGGCTGTGCTGCCTTTGTTTGTCTGGGGCTTTTCGCAGCGTACAAGCTCCTGCGCGGCAGCCGATGAACAGCCGCAGCCGACCCTGGCCGATCTCAGAGAGTTGCACCCGACCGAAGGGATCCCTGCCAGCCTAGCCCCCCTGCCTGAGGCCGAGCCTGCTCCCGAGCTACAGCCGGACTAAGGGGCCTCACGGACAGCTTGTTCCGGATCCCTGGACCTGGGAGGTCTGGTGGCTAAGAGACGAAGGCTGGCAGGTGCTCCGTAGCCTTGGCTGCTGGAGGCAACAGCAGCAAGTTGTTCGCGTAGTGCGACGGCTCTTAAACTAGCAATGGAACGCAAGCCACGGGAGGGAGGCACCCTGACCTTGCAGTTCTGCTGGAAGTGTTGGGCGAAGTGCTTCAGAAAGGACATTGGCACCAGCATGAACGGCCAACAGCAGCCGCCGGCGGAGAGTCCCCAACCCCAGTCTGGAGCGGGGAAGGGAGATCCCGTACCCTTGGTGGAGCTACGGCAGGTTTCCAAGCGCTTTGGAACCACGCTGGTACTTGACCAAGTCGATCTGAAGGTGCATCGGGGCGATGCTCTGGGGCTAGTGGGGCCTTCCGGCACTGGCAAATCAACTCTGTTGCGCATCATCGCTGGCTTGACAGAGCCGGACGCCGGCGAGGTGCTCTGGTGCGGCATCCCCCTGCCGGAGATTCAGGCCGGCCACTGCACTCCCCCCTTGCGGGTAGGCATGGTATTCCAGCAGGCGGCCCTCTTCGACTCGCTGACGGTGGAGGAAAACGTCGGGTTTTTGCTCTACGAGCACTCGCGGCTGCCGCGGGCACGCATTCGGGAGCTGGTGGCAGCCAAGCTGGAAGCAGTGGGGCTGGCGGGCAAGGAGCAGAACCTGCCGGAAGAGCTGTCGGGAGGGATGCGCAAGCGGGCCAGCTTTGCCCGCGCTATTATGGAGGATCCTTCTCTGCCCCAGGACGAGCCGCAACTGCTGCTCTACGACGAGCCCACGGCGGGCCTGGATCCCATTGCTTCCACAGTGATTGAAGACCTCATCCGGGATCTGCAGCAGGTGAAAAAAGCTTGCGAGAGCTACATTGTGGTGACCCACCAGCACAGCACCATCTACCGCGCCACCGACCGCATCGTGCTCTTGGCCCAGGGGCGGGTGCAGTGGGAGGGATCCGTGCAGCAGATCGAAACGTGCGACAACCCCTTTGTGCGGCAATTTTTCAGCGGTAGCGTAGAAGGGCCGATTCAAGTGGCAGGGCAGGTGTGATGCGTTCGCGAGCAATCCGAGAAGGGGCGGTGGGCCTGTTGATCCTGGCAGGGGTGCTGGGCTTTGCCGGGCTGTTTTTGTGGATCTACAACTTGCGCTTCGGCAGCCGCGGCTTCCAGTTTACCGTCACCTATCCCAACGTATCTGGCCTGGCGGAAGGCTCCAGCGTGCGGCTGCGGGGAGTAGCCGTGGGGCGGGTGGAGCGGATTTTGCCCCAGGCGGCCCGAGTGGAGGTGCAGGTGGCCATCGACCAGCCGCTGGCCATCCCCCGCGACGCCCTGTTTGTAACCACCCAGACGGGGTTGGTGGGGGAGACGGTGATGGATATCCTGCCCCAGACGGCTGTGCAGCTAACAGGATCTCCCTTGGCGCCCGATTGCGACCGCAGCCAGATCATCTGCGCTGGGGATAGGGTGGAGGGCACACCGGGGGTAGATTTCGGCCAGTTGCTGGTTCAGGTGGATCGGCTGGTGACGCGCATCAACAACGACGAGTTCTTCGCTACCCTCAACGCCACCCTAGAAGGGATCACCCGCGTCGCCAACAGCGTGGCCGATCTCTCAGAAACTGTAAAAGAGCAAGTAGCTGCCCTGCGCACGGAAGATCTGGACTTGTCGCAATTTACCTCGGCTGCCACGGCTATCCAAGACGCGGCTGGGGCTGTGAGAGGAACGGCCCGCAGTTTTCAAGCGGCTGCCGATCAGTTCACCCTTCTGGTGGAACAGAACCGCACCTCTCTCCGTGCCGCCCTGGAGAACATCCAGCAGGTGAGTGCCGATTTGCAGGCCATGTCGAGCGCGGTTCGCCCGCTGCTGACGGATCCGCAACTGCAGGCGGATGTGCGCCAGATCCTGGCCGAGGTGCGAGCGGCGGCGGAGAACGTGTCCCAAGCTACCGAAGATCTGCGGCAGCTTGCCGCCAACCTCAACGATCCGGGCACCCTGGCGACCTTGCGCCAAACCCTGGACTCGGCCCGCATCACCTTCCAAAACGCGCAAAAGATCACCGCCGATATCGACGAGCTGACGGGGGATCCCCAGTTTCGCCGCGGCCTGCGAGAGCTGGTGCTGGGGCTGAGCAACTTGGTCTCCAGCGCCCCTAAGGCCTCCGGCCCGCTTACGCGAACAGAAGACGGGATCCAGCCTGCTGCAGCCCAAGAGTATCGCTTCCGTTTTGCGCCCGTTTCTTTTGCCCTGGCCCTTGAGGAGCAGCAGCCCGTTCCCTAGGAGGAAGCCAGGATCCCTGCCGAGGTCTGCTCCCGCAGCGGCGGCAAAAGCCATTGAAGGGATCCGGAAGCTGGGGTAGGCTTTGCGGATAGGGTGCTTTGCACCGCTGGCGTGGCTGAGGTTGAGGTGTGAGGAATGTGTGGCATTGTCGGCTATGTGGGCTTTCAGTGGGCGGCTCCCATCCTCTTGGAGGGCCTGCGCACTTTGGAATATCGGGGCTATGATTCTGCCGGCATTGCCACGGTGGATCCAGAAGAGGGCTTGAGGATCGTGCGGGCCACCGGCAAGCTGCACAACCTGCTGGTGAAGCTTACCGCCAACATGCCCACGGCCAAGGTGGGGATTGGCCACACCCGCTGGGCCACCCACGGCGGTGTTAGCGAAGAAAATGCTCACCCCCACTGCGACGCGCGCGGGCGCATCGTGGTTATCCAAAACGGCATTGTGGAGAACTACCTGGAGCTGAAGGAAGAGCTGCTGCGGCGAGGGGTTGGCTTTCGCTCCCAAACCGATACCGAGGTGATCGCCCAACTGCTGGGCCTCTACACCGAGGAGCTGGGCTGCTTCGAGACGGCCTTTGGCAAAGTCATGGGGCAACTGCGGGGGGGAAATGCCGTGGTGGCTTTGGATCGGGAGGCGCCGGATCGGTTGATTGCCGCCCGCCTGGGCAACGCCGGCGCTGTGGTCGTCGGCGAAGGGGAGGGGGAGAACTTCGTTGCCTCGGATCTGCCCGCCATTGTCCGCCACACCCGCAGGGTGGTGTTTCTGGAAGATGGGGAGATGGCCATCCTCACCGACTCCAGCGTGCGCTACCTGCGCATCAGCGGCGAGGAGCTGCGCAAAACCCCTCTCACGGTGGCCTGGGATCCCGTCTCGGCGGCCAAGGGGGGCTACAAGCACTTCATGCAAAAAGAGATCTGGGAGCAGCCGCGCACCACCACCGATACGCTGCGGGGGCGGTTGGATCTGGAAGAGGGGCGGGTGACTCTAGAGGAGCTGGCGCTAACAGAGGCGCAACTGGCCCAGACGGAGCAGATTCATGCCGTGGCCTGCGGCACCGCCTGGCACGCCTGCCTGGTGCTCAAGTACTTTATCGAGAGCCTGGCCCGCATCCCGGTGCAGGTGGACTATGCTTCCGAGTTTCGCTACCGCCAGCCGGTGTTGCGCCCCCACAGCCTGCTTGTGGCCCTCACCCAGTCGGGCGAGACCGTCGATACGCTGGCGGCCATGAGCGAGGCCCGCGCCCAAGGGATCCCCACCCTGGCCATCGTCAACGCCATCGGATCCCAGGCCACGCGCCTGGCGGATGCCGGAGTTCTCTACATTCACGCTGGGCCGGAGATCGCCGTCGCCTCCACCAAGGTATTTACCGGCATGCTGGTGGCAGGATACCTGCTGGCCCTGCAACTGGCCCAGGCCAAAGGGATCCTCAACCCGGCCCAGATCCGATCCCACCTGCAAGCTTTGATCGAGCTGCCGGGCAAGATCAGCCTGCTCCTGAAAGATGCCGCCCTCTACGACCAGTTGGCGGAACAGTACCACCACGTCGCCGACATGCTCTACCTGGGCCGCTGGGTCAACGCCCCCATAGCCCTGGAGGGGGCCCTGAAAATGAAAGAGGTCAGCTACATCCACGCGGAGGGCTACCCGGCAGGGGAGATGAAGCACGGCCCCATCGCCCTCATCGACGAGCGCATGCCGGTGGTGTGTATTGCCACCCGCGATCCCGTCTACGAGAAGATGCTCTCCAACATCGAACAGGTACAGGCGCGGGGAGGGCGGGTGATTGCCCTGATCAACCCAGAAGATAGCCAGGTGAGGGAGAAGGCCGACCACGTCATCGAGGTGCCCAGCACCACACCCCTGTTGTCGGCAGTTTTAAATGTCATCCCCCTGCAGTTGTTTGCCTACGCCATGGCGCTGCGCCGCGGGGCCGATGTGGATCAACCCCGCAACCTGGCCAAGTCGGTAACCGTCGAGTAGTGGCTGCCGACCTTGTCAGGGCCGGCCTCTGGCTTTTGTAAAATCGGGCAGATCACGTCATCCTCAGCCGTCGATCCCGCTGGGATCCGCCAATCGGAGAGGAGGCTTTCAATTTGGCCTTTCAGAGTTTGCAACTCCGCTATCCGCTCTTCGATCTGACGCAGCTTCTCCTGCAGGTGTTGGCGGATCTCCGGGCAGGGCTGTTCCCCCTGGTCGTGGAGCTGCAGGATCTGGCCAATTTCTTCCAGGCTTAGCCCTAGGCTCTGGCAGCGGCGGATGAAGGCCAGCCGCCCCAGCACTGCCGGATGGAAGAGGCGATAGCTGGACTCCGACCGCTGCACCGTTGGCCGCAGCAGGCCCAGCGACTCGTAGTAGCGCACCGTGCGCACCGGCAACCCCGCCGCTGCTGCCACCTGGCCAATCTTCAAGCTGGCCGACGTGCTAAAGGACTCCGTCCCGCTGACGCGAACGGCAATTGCAGGACTGAACATAGCACCACCAGCTCCCCAGAAGCTTCAGCTTAACAAAGCCAGCCCCGTAGCCGGATCCCCTGCCGAGACCAAATTGGCTCCTGCTGAGAGAGGCGGGAATACCTCAGCTTTTGCTGCCCATCTCGGCGGCTTGGATCAAGGCTCTGGCCCGCTGCTGATCCAACTTGGCCTGCAAACGCTCCTGCTTGTCGCTGCTGGTATTCAAAACTTGGCTCGCTTCGTCCAAGAGGGCCTGAGCTGCGGCCTTGTCCACTTTTTCTCCCCGCTCGGCGCGGTTAACCAGAACGGTTACCTCGTTATTTTCCACTTCCGCAAATCCGCCCATCACGGCAATGGCCGACCACTTGCCACCGGCCTTGACCCGCATGACTCCATTGCCGATAGCAGTTAAGAGGGGAGCATGGTTGGTGAGGATGCCCAATTGACCTGAGGTGGCAGGGAGGATCACTTCCTCAGCGGGGGCATCCCAAACGATGCGGTCGGGAGTAATCACGCGAACCATCAGCGTCACGGCAGATCTCCTAGAGGCTTGAGCTGGACATCCTTAGATCCTACTGGATCACATCGACACTCCCGCCGACTTCGGTCGGGGGATCCCTGCGCAGCCCAAGACCGTTCGCGAAGCGGGACGATGTCCCCCCCCTGTAACGGCATAGTGAGCGAGACTTAACCTAGGCATAACCTTGCCTTTACTTCAGTCGGGAAGGCAAGCGGTATGGTGTTGTCGGGAACACCTGTCTCTTGCCGTGAACTCAGCACTGATGGCCAACCCCGCTGCTGTGGGTTCGCAGGAGAAAGCCCAACGACCAGTGTGCTCAGTTTGCTCTAGCGGAGCCAGTTTATGCCTGAAACGATGCCCGGCCATTTTGCTGCCGGCCTGCCTACACGGGAGCGTCAACTACTAGAAGATCTCTACCGAGGCCGCAGCTTATCTCCCTACAGTCCTGGACAGGTTATCCCTTTGTTTGCGGATGAATGGGTGATCGTCTGTCGGGGCGTGGTACAGTTGACGACTCTCTATCCCAATGGCGGCGAGGCGCTGTTGGGATTTGCCGGCCCCTCCATGCCGCTGGGATCCCCGCTGACGATGTTGGATCCCTACCAGGCCAAGGCATTGACGGCGGTTGACGTGTTGCGGCTGTCGGCAGCCGAGGTGGAAGCCTCAGCAACCCTGAGCCAAGGGCTGCTCAAGCAGGTGGTGCGGCGGCTGCGCCAAACCGAAGCGCTGCTGGCCCTAGCCGGGCGGCGGCGGGTGGAAGAGCGGCTGCGCCAGTTGCTCTCCCTATTGGCGGTGGAGTTGGGATCCCCGGTGGCGACGGGGGTGCGCCTGCAGGTGCGCCTTACCCACCAAGACTTGGCCAATGCCATCGGCACCACCCGCGTCACCATCACCCGTCTTTTGAACCGTTTCCGCCAGCAAGGCTGGATCGCGGTGGACAAGAACCGCCACCTGGTTATCAAGCTTGGGCACGCCTCTTGACAGCCCCAAAGGGCAAGGATTCTCCCAGCCTCATCGCCTTAGGGTTACTGGTCCCACCACAGCACATACTGTTCGGAAGAGCGCGGGGCTTCCTGCCGATTTGCTAAGGCCAGCTCAACCCAGAGTTTGGTCGGCTGGCCCAGCGCTTCAAGCATCCACCACTTCAAACGCCCACAGCCCCCGCTCGGCAGGGATCCGATGCAACCGGCCTTGAGGAAAGCGCCGCTGCAGCGCTGCCCCTTGCTGATCCCATACCCCCTGGTTCAGGAACAGGGTAAACGGCGGCTGTAGGTCTTGGGTGGGCAAGGCCTCAGGGGAAAAGACCTGCACCTGCTGTCCCGGCCCGGCAAAAAATTGGATCCAACTCTGCCAATAGATAGGCTCTCCCCAACTGAAATAGGGGTAGGCGGCGCTGGCTGCCAGGTAAAAGCGGTGGTCGGGATCCCCTTGTCGGGCCGCCACGTAGCGCCCGGTAGCTCCCACATCGTTGCCCTGGATCCAGCCCTTGTGAACAAAATCCCCAAAAATCGCCAAGTTCCATCCCCCGATCACCAGGATCGCCCCCGCCATCGCCACTGCCGGCAGCCACTTCCTCCCTGAGGATCCCCAACGTCCCAGGAGAGCTACCAGCGCCTGGATCCCTTCCAGGGTTAGGTAGGCTACAAAGGGCAGGATCACCAGCAGGCGGGTATAGTTGGGGGCTTTGGTGATGGCCAAGCTAAACAGCAGGTAGAGAAACAGGAAACTGCCCATACAAAGCCAGTCGTGGGGTTGGCTGCGCCCCTTCCAGAGGCGGTAGAGGCCGGATCCCAAGCCCAGCCAGAGCAAAACCCCCGTCAGCGGATCCACAAAGGCATGGCCATAGTTGGGGTAGATATAGCCCCGGTCGTGCTGGCCGGGGTCGTTAAACATGCTCAGGCCGTTGCGGATGTTGCGCCACACCGCCTCGGCTGGTGTAGCCGCATTGACCCACATCTGCTGCAGCGCCCGCCCTTCCGGGAAAAAGAGAAATTGCTGGCGGGCATACTCGGTGCTGGCCGGCGGAGAAGTAGCCGTGGCCACCAAGATAGGTGCGGCCACCAGAAAAAAACCCAGCGCCGCCGGCAGCGTCAGCTTGGCCAGGGCCCAAACGGGGTTGACCTGCTTATTCCCCTCCTGCAGATCCTCCCGGCCCAGGAGCAGGTAGAGGCCGCCAAACAGCAACCCCAGCAGGATGACCACCCGCCCCGGCAGATAGCCGTAGAGGGAGAAGGCCGCTGCCCCTCCCCCCAAATACAAAAGCAGGGGATTTTTTTCCCGCACGCCCTTTAAGAGCAAGGCTAGAGCTGCACACTCCACCAGCACAATCAGATTCTCTCGCATCGCCATGCGGCTGATGCCCAGCAGAGCGTGGTTGGATCCCAAGAGGATCGCCCCCGCCAAGGCGAGACGAGATCCCCAGAAGGCGCGAAAAAACCCGTAGGCCACCAGGGTGGTGATCACCCCGAAGGCGGCATGCACGGTGCGCACATTCACCAGCGTGACTCCCCCCATCAGCCGCGTCAGGCCGCCGAAGAGGCTGAACATAAAGCGGGGAAAATAGAAATACTCCGGCATCAGCCCAAAGATATCGGGGTAGCGCACTCCTGAGGCCCGCCGCGCCATGGAGGTAATGACGATCTCGTCGGTGTTGATTTGAAAAGGGATGTTGGCCAGGTCGTAGAGGTAGATGGGGGCGAAGACCAGCGCCAGCAGCCCCAGGTGCAGCAGCTCCTGACGCCAGCGCAGCCGCGTCGGATCCCAAGGGAGCTGAGCCGGAGGAAACTGGGCCACATACAGCCCCACCAGCAGGATGCTTAGCAGCCAGATACCCATCTGCAGCACGTGGTAGCCAAACACCCCGTACCAGAGGGTCAGGGCTATGCCCAAGCCCAGGCCGGATCCCAGCAGAGCCGGACGCCGGGAAGTTGCCAGCGTATCCCAAACCGCCATAGATTGGTAATGAGGAACCGAATCTTTCCCAGCCTATCAGGCACCTGGCGGCGTTCGATCCCTCGCCCCCGGCCCCTCTCTATGCAGTATCAATAACCCCGCATCGGCTCCGTCTCTCGCTCCAGTTCCGGCTCCATGAAGTTGGACGGGTCGTAAAGGAAGCGGTTGACCTCGTCTTCAAGGCGGTAGATCTCAAAAGGCTGCAATTGCTTGCCAGTTCGCAGGGCCAGCAGGTAGCCATCCACCAGCAGGCGCAGTTCATCGGTGCGCCGATAGCCGCGATGCCAACTATCCACCAGCGCGTCGGTCAAAGCCTGATAATGCCGGATCAACTTCGGGTCTTGCAACATGGTGTTCCCTTGCCCTGCTTGTTTCTATCCTAACTTTTGATATCTGTTTGTGATCAGGAGTTGCGAAGGGATGGGAAGCTGTAGGGTCTTAAGCTTTTACTCCCCCCAACTCCCCTCGACAATGGGAAGGTGCAGCCGTGAGGGGGTGTCGCCGCCGCTGTGAAGAGTAAGGGTGAGAATGCGGGCCTCAATGAGCCGCTCTTCCCGCATCCCCGTACCTGTATTGACGGAATAGGCCGGGAAACAGGCCGCACTGAGGCTGAGACGCAGGGCGTGGCCGCGGGGAATGCGGATGCAGGCGGGCTGACAGGGGATTGAGATGGGGGCATTGGGCTGGGGATCCCGCAGACGGCGGTAGCCCTGGGAAAAGTTGTACACCTGGCCGTCCGGCCTGACCACGGAGAGCACGGCGCAGAGATCCAAGCTGGGGCTGTCGGCCTCGACGTAGAGCTCTGCCGTGATATCCCCCGCCAGGAGGAGGTCGGTGGCCAGAGGGGGAGTGGTGTAGGTGAGAACATCGGTGCGGCAGTCGAGGGCAGAGCGCTCTTGTGGCCCGGCAGGATAAACCAGGTGACCCCCCAAAGCCGGCACCGGTCGCCAGGGATCGTGAACAAAAGTATCCGACTGTTGCCTCAGTGGGGGTTCCGGGCGGAGGGATCCCTCAAGTTCGGAGAGGGCAGCCAGGCCGGTGCTGTGCAGGTAAAAAGCTTTTGGCTCCGGGGTGGGCCAGGCCTCTAAGCTGCGCCAGCGGTTGGCTCCCATCTCGAATAGGCGCACCGGCAGCTCCTGGAGGATCCCGGTGTCCTTGCCTTTGAGGAACTGGTCAAACCAGCGCACCTGCAGCCGATCGATGGGGCTGACGGCCTCGGGGCCAAAGTCCAGCGCCCCCACCCTGCGCCCCCACGGCAGGTGGGCCCAAGGGCCGATGATCAGGTGTTGCGGGTTTTGGCTGCGGGCACTCATCTCCCTGTAGAGGCGTAGGCTGCCACTCAGATAGCTGTCAAACCAGCCGCCAATGTGCAACATCGGCAGATCCACCACCTCTAGCCGAGGGGAGAGCTGGCGCCAGTAGTCGTCGGGTTCGCTGTGCTCCAGCCAGTCGAAGTAGTAGGACTGGGGCGCGTATTGCTGCAGCACGCCCGGCTTGAGGGGGATGGGATCGTAGAGGGGCAAGTTGCGGGAGGCTTTGAAGAGGGCCTGGTAAGCGTTGGCCTCTCCCCGCCGGCGGGCTCCCTCAGCTTCCAGTTGCAGCGCCCAACTGAGGTTGTTGGAGAAGGCAAAGGCTCCCCCCGGGTAGGCGGCATCAGCGTAGAGATCGTAGGGCAACATCGCCGGGCAGATGGCCTTCAAGGCGCTGGGACGGCTGGAGGCCGCATAGAGTTGGGTCATGCCCTGGTAAGAAAAGCCGTACATGCCCACCACACCGTTGCTCCCTGGCAAAGCAGCCGCCCAGTTGACCGCGTCAAACCCATCTTCAGCTTCGTGGCGGAAGGGGTAGAAGGAGCCCTTGGAGGTGCCCCGCCCCCGCACATCCTGGATGACAACGATATAGCCATGGGCCGCATACCAGCGCGGATGGGCGTACACCACCGTCGAGGCAATGGCCCGCCCGTAGGGCTGCCGCATCAGCAAGACCGGGTAGCTCCCCCCGCCTTCTGGGCGATAGACATCCGCATCCAGTTGGATCCCGTCGCGGGTGAACATGGAGACGGTTTCGCGGGGGCGCACAGGCAGCATGGTTGGGTAAGGTCAGCGAAATTTGCCGAAGAACTAGGCACAGGGATCCCTGGAGAGCTCTTCGATAGAAAATTCCGGGAGATAGAAGCATTATGAACTACCCCACCGCGCAGGCGGGTGGGGTTTCCTCACCCGCTTGACAGCAGAGCTTTTGTCTCTTCTTCTGCCCCAGTTGCTTCATCGATCCCGTGTACCGGGTCTCTGAAGTAGAGCTGAAGCATCCAAGACTCACGAGGCTGGTTCCCAGCCCCGGTTGCTGA